>CAIWXY010000162.1 GCA_903916775.1 uncultured Actinomycetes bacterium | reverse complement strand
TTGTTGTAGAAGTAGATCATCTCAAGAAGGGCTTTGGTGAGCGCCTGCTTATCGATGACCTTTCATTCACACTCCCACGCAACGGAATTGTTGGAGTAATCGGACCTAACGGTGCGGGTAAGACAACACTCTTCAAAACCATTTTGGGACTTGAAGCTCCCGATGAAGGTAGCGTCAAGATCGGTGAGACTGTCAAGATTTCTTATGTCGATCAATCTCGTGGTGGCATCGATCCAAAGAAGAGTCTTTGGGAAGTTGTATCCGACGGTCTTGATTTCATGAAGGTCGGAAATGTTGAAATGCCATCACGCGCATATGTCTCCGCCTTTGGTTTTAAAGGCCCAGACCAACAGAAGCCTGCCGGCGTCCTCTCTGGTGGTGAGCGCAACCGTTTGAACTTGGCACTCACACTCAAAATGGGAGGCAACCTGCTGCTTCTCGATGAGCCAACAAACGATCTTGATGTCGAAACTCTTGGTTCACTAGAAAATGCTTTGCTGGAATTTCCTGGCTGCGCTGTTGTGATCTCTCACGATCGCTGGTTCTTGGATCGCATCGCAACACACATCTTGGCCTACGAAGGCGACTCTCAGTGGTTCTGGTTCGAGGGTAATTTTGAATCGTATGAAGAGAATAAGATCAAGCGACTTGGTGCAGAAGCTGCACGTCCAAAGCGCGTCACTTATCGCAAACTCACTCGATAAAGCCAGCAAGTAACCGAGAACGAATAGGGATCTGACATGGCGGAGGAGAACTACTACGAGCGGATGGGTGGGAGCGAGACATTCGCTCTGCTCGCTCATCGCTTTTATGTAGCTGTCGCCGCAGACCCAATTCTCGCGCCGATGTATCCAGCCAAAGATATGGTGGGAGCGCAGGAGCGGCTTCGGTTATTTCTCGAGCAATATTGGGGCGGCCCCACCACGTATCAAGAGACTCGAGGTCATCCAAGACTTCGCATGCGCCATATGGGATTTCATATTGCTACCCCAGAGCACGATGCGTGGCTCAGGTGCATGCATAGCGCCGTCATTGATCTTCCGATTGAAGAAGAGCTGAAAGAAGAGCTCTGGACTTATTTCCAGTATGCAGCGCACTCAATGAAGAACTCTCCGGATGACCTTACTAATGCTTAAGAGCCTTTGGCGAAACACTCGCGATTTTCCGCGCGCACTCTCGCTGAGTGCAGCATTTTCTGGCTTCCTCGTTGTTGTTGTTTCGGGAACTGGTCCCGTCGCCATCTTGTTGCTTGCTGCAAAATCTGGCCACATGAGTGGCGCAGAGACTTCGAGTTGGATCTGGGCATGCTGGGTAGGAAGTGGTCTATACGGGCTTTTTCTTTCACTCTGGCTGCGATTACCAATGATTGGTGCTTGGTCTTCACCCAGTGTTGCGCTCTTAGTCGTCGGGCTAACCGATCACTCCCTTGCCCAAGCGGTCGGTGCATATTTCGTCAGCGCGCTCGGAGTAATACTTGTTGGCGTGACAGGAATATTTGACCGAATTCTTCGAAGCGTTCCGCGTCCAGTGATAATGGCGATGCTCGGTGGAATCCTTTTTCAATTCGGACTTTCAATTTTTCAAGATCTTCCACATGCACCGCTTATTGTGATCTCGATGGTGGTGGGTTATTTCTTAGCTCGACGAATGAAATGGCGTGCCCCTGCTCTCACCAGTTTGGTGTTGGGATTGGCAATTGCGATTGTTACCCACAAACTTCAGAGCACGCATCTGACTTTTGCCTTGGCGCATCCCGTATGGATGAAGCCACAATTCACTCTGAGTGCAGTCATGACTCTTGCACTACCCATGTTGCTACTGACCTTGACTTCGCAATATGCACCGGGAATGGCTGTCTTGGAAGCGTCCGGGTATAAGGCCCCAACTAAAATATCGCTCATTACAGGGGGCGTGATCTCCTTCCTCGGTGCAGGATTTTTTGGCAGCGGAGTGAATTCGGCAGCGATCACCGCAGCTATCGGTGCTGGTGAACAAGCAGAACCCGATAAGAACCGTCGTTACACGGCGGGTGTCATGTGTGGATTTTTCTATGTTGTTGTAGGTCTATTTGGCTCGACCATGTTGGGTGTCTTCTCGATATTGCCAGCCGCCATGTTGGCTGCTCTCGGCGGACTTGGATTACTTCCTGCAATTGCATCGAACACAGCAGAGGCTTTAGCTGATCCAGATTTTCGTGAGGCAGCAATGGTCACATTCCTCGTGACAATCTCCAATATTCATCCGTGGAGTTTGGGTTCGCCATTCTGGGGACTAATTGCTGGCGTCGTTGCCCATCAAGTGGTTCGACTTGGAAAGCGCTAATCCGAACTAGCTGTGATGTTGTGAGCGATTTCCAATTTTAAGAATCTCGCCATTGCGCAGATACCAGAGCGTTCCATCTTTAGCTCTGATGCTTGTGATGCGTAGCCCAACAGATTCGACAACACCCGAAACTTCCAAAGCTTCGATCTCATCGCCGACTCCATATTGGTCTTCGATCAACATAAATATTCCGGCCAACACATCGCGCACAAGTGTTTGAGCACCCAGACCAAGCGCAACTCCGAGTACTGATGCTGAAGCAAGTATTGGCCCCAAGTTAAAACCAAACTCACTCAAGATCATGGCGGTTGCTATGAGCCAAACAACGCCAATGAGGATAGAGCGTAATAACGACCCAGTGGTCGCGGCGCGTTCCTTCTGACGGTTCAGTGAGCGCTTGCGGCCAGGGACTAGAGGAGCGTCTGCAATCTTGCGCATGGCGCGCATGATGGCCCGTCCACCGATGAACTGAACGGCAAGGGCGATCACCAGAATCCCAAGGATGTGCAGGGGAGCGGCCATAAACCAGTGATAGAAAGCGTGCGCGCTCAAGGTTGTCGAGGTGCTGGCAGTCTGTTCCTCGACGTGAGCGAGGCGGATGAAGTGGCTCATGATTAACCAGACTTTAACCGAAAATCTAGGCAGATTCTCCCCATTTACCAGCCAAAGGGTGCAGTATTGACCTGACAGTGCGAGCCACGCACTGGCCATAGAAGGAGCTGCAGGTGCCACAAACTTTGGTCCTGAACGCCACTTACGAGCCACTAGGTGTCGTTTCAGATAGACGTGCGTTGATCCTTGTTCTCAATCAACGTGCGCAATGTGTTGAAGAATCCGAGACGGTGCTTCACTATGCCGGAGGTTCGGTCACTCTTCCATCAGTCGTAAGACTAAATAAATTTGTTCGCATTCCATATCGTCACGCTGTTCCACTTTCACGTCGGGCAATATTTGCTCGCGACGGAGGCAAGTGTGTTTATTGCTTGGCGCCGGCCGCGTCGATCGATCACGTCATGCCTCGAAGCAGGGGTGGAGCTCATGCATGGGAGAACGTCGTCTCTGCCTGCCATAAGTGCAATCATCAAAAGGCCGATAGGACTCTCAAAGAGATCGGTTGGAAATTGCCGGTTGTTCCGCGCGAACCAGTCGGAGCCGCATGGCGCATTCTGGGAACAGGGCGTAGCGATGTGCGCTGGCTCTCATACTTGGCGCCTTATGGCGTAGATCAAGCCCAAGCCGCAAGCGCATAATGAACGGCCGGGCCTGTCATCCCTTACACTTAGGGACATGACCACGCATCTTTTTCAACACCTCGCGATGATCGCTCAGGAAGCTGGAGCTGACCCAGGAACTGGGCTTAAGGCTTGGCAGACCTTCACAATCTTTATCGTCACACCAGTTGCGCTATTTACGTTGATTACCGCAACCGTGCTCTTCTTCACGCGTAAGAAGAAGAGCAACTAATTCTCTTTGCTGCTTACTGCACCAACCCATCTTTAATCTGAACTCGCAATGTGCGAGCCAATGAGTCGCGGCCTTCTGAGACTAGGCGACGCAATACTGCCGGAGCATCTTTACCAACGCCTGTAAGCCAAGCATCCGTCTTATCCAAAACAGCTTGCGTGACGACGTAACGTGGATAAAGCATCTCGACGTTCGAACTTGCTTCCTCAAATGACGTCTTATTCCACATCTCAAGAAGAGAATCGAAGTAAGGGTCCACATAATTTTCCATGAGCTCAACCTGGCGGGCACGCATAAATCCGCGATGGAGCGCCAGACGCTTGGAGTTGCTCAATTCATCATGCAAGAGCGCTCGCCATGTTTCCGCTTTGATTGCTGGATCTGGAAGAGCGGCGACTGCTTGGGCATGGGCTAGCTCACCGTTGTGGGTCTGATCATCCTTAAGGACTGCATCAATCTCAGCGCGAGTGATTGCACCGCGTTCTGCAAGAGCTTGGACGAAGAACCAGCGAAGGTCGCGATCGACTACTAGTCCTGCAAGTTTGCCGGCCAGGAGTTCTTTGATCGCCGCTACTTGTTCTGGAGATTGCGCGATCGCCGTGAAGATACGCGCGATCTGAAGCTGGGCATCGCTGCCAGCAACGCTCTTGTTAAGAATCTCGTGCAATTTTGCCGCGACTGCAACACGGATCTCATTACGTCTAGTTGGGTTGGAGTGAACTTCCACAGCGCTCACCAGATCAAGACCAAGGCCCGAGATCAGCGTGATTAATGTTTCTGACTCAAGACCGCTCAACAACATGGTTGCGAAATCATGGTTAGTGACTTCTGCATCACGCCACATATCCCACATGGCGACCCAACAAAGTGTGCGAGCAACTGGATCACTTAAATCACCGAGGTGCGTAGCTAGAGTCTTTGAACTGCGCTCATCGAAGCGAATCTTTGTGTAAGCCAGATCGCCATCGTTGATCAAAAGTAGATCTGCCTCTTTTTGACCGACCAGTTCAGGAAGCTGCGTTGTAGCGGAAGTGACATCTACTTCTGTGCGAATACGAGATACCAACGCGCCATCGACCAAGTCGTAGAGCGCAACACCAATGCGGTGTGGGCGGATCTCGGTAGAGCCAGCTGGAACTGCAGGAGCAGCTTGGGAGATTGCAACGCTTTCGTATACGCCATCCTTAACTTCTAATACTGGACGCATGGTGTTGATGCCAGCAGTCTTAAGCCAGGTTGCAGACCACGCATCAAGATCGCGACCGCTCGTGCTCTTGAGCTCAGTGAGAAGATCGGAGAGCTTGGTATTTTGCCAAGCAAACTTCTTGAAGTACTTCTGAAGACCGGCAATAAAGTTCTCGCGGCCAACATAGGCGCAGAGTTGGTGCATGACCGATGAACCCTTGGCATATGAGATGCCATCGAAGTTGGCGTTAACGGATTCGATATCGAACATATCAACCGCGATTGGGTGAGTGGTGACTAGCTGATCTTGGTTATATGCCCAGCTCTTACCTTCGCAGATAAAGCTTGTCCAGCCATTGGTGAAGCGAGTTCCTTCAACCAGCGCTAGGTAAGAAGTCCATTCTGCAAATGATTCGTTGAGCCAGAGGTCATCCCACCAGAACATGGTGACCATGTTGCCAAACCACATATGCGCCATTTCGTGAAGGATGACGTGCGCACGCGCTTGGCGATTGCGATCTGTTACGCGACTGCGGAAGACCAATACTTCTTCGCGGAATGTAACGACGCCAGCGTTTTCCATAGCGCCCCAGTTGAAGTCGACAACCGCAACTTGGTCATACTTTTCAAATGGATAAGCCAGACCAAAGATCTTTTCGAAGTAAGCAAAGCCCTCTTTGGTGTTCTGGAAAATCTCCTCAGGGTCCAAGCTCTCTGTGAGAGATTTGCGGCAGTAAATACCCAGCGGCACGACTTTCTCGCCAACGTATTCATCATGAACATGGTGGTACGGGCCAGCGACAAGTGCGGTGATGTAGGTCGAAATTCGTGGAGTGGTAGTGAATTCCCAAAAAGTGTTTGGGCCTTCTACGCGGCTACTTCCGACGGGATTGTTTGAAAGCACTTCCCAATGTGATGGCGCAAGAACAGAAAGTGTGAAGGTTGCTTTGAGATCAGGCTGGTCAAAGCAGGGATACATCTTGCGGATATGCGCGGTCTCGCCTTGGGAGTAGAGATAAATTTCGTTATCGGCAGGGTCTACAGACTTCTGTAAACCTTCGCCAGTGTTTGAGTAGGCGACCTCTGCCTCGATGGTGAGTTCGTTCTCTGCAGCGAGATTGTTAATAAACAGAGTCTGACCATCAAATGTTGAGGTATCCACACTCTGGCCATTAAGTGTTGCGGAGATGATACGAAGCGCAACAGCATCAATAAAAGTGTTGTAACCAGGGGTCTTGCATGAGAACTTCACGGTCGATTTGGCGATGAAGGTATCGCCAGTCCCACTGACATCGAGAAAAACGTTGTAGCTATCTACCGCAAGATGCTCGGAACGCTCTAGCGCCTCTGATCGTGAAATATTGATACCTGGCATAGTCTTCCACCTGTCTACTCTCTCGCAATGGGTAAGTTCAGTGAACTCATTTAAGAAGGATATGGAAGGAGGCTACACAATGATCGAGCGCCCGGATAACCGAAGTTATAAGTTGCGCGGAGCGCGTGCCACGCTGGCTCAGTCAAGCGCGTATGAGAATTTGTGGCCTAAATACGGCATCCCCATGGAAGGGGTGATTGACCCAGCCGTGGTCTTCCCGGAGTTTAGGACCCGGATCGTGGAGATTGGGACCGGCATGGGGGAGAGCACCGCTTTGATCGCGGCTCACTTTCCGGATGTGGCTTTCTTTGGGGTAGAAGTGCACGAGCCTGGAGTTGGCTCGCTTTTGTGGCGGGCAGAAGCAGCTGGCCTGACCAACCTTCGAATTATTCAAGAAGATGCCCACATCATTTTGCGCGACCATTTCCCAGATACATCTCTGGATGCTTTTCACC
>CAIWXY010000161.1 GCA_903916775.1 uncultured Actinomycetes bacterium | reverse complement strand
GCACATTTTCCATCCAGTACTCACACTCATCTGTGTCGAGTGAATGGATACCGGCTGTTAGACCAAAATCGGTTGCGTTCTGCCATTGGATAGCAGTTTTGAAATCTGAAGCAACCATAAGTGCAAGTACTGGACCAAACCACTCATTGCGATGGCTCCACGAACCAGGTTTAACTCCAACTTTCACGCCAGGACGCCAGAGTTGTCCAGCAGTATCGAGAGGCATTGGTTCAACCAACCATGATTCGCCTTCATCGAGTGTGGTCAGCGCACGTAGTAACGCACCTTCTGGTTTGCGAATGACAGGACCGACTGTTGTTCGAAGTGCCCAACCTGGTCCGACTTTTAGTGATGTCACATCATCCACAAGCTGACGCAAGAATGCTGGATCTTTATAAATGCTCTCAACCACTATGCCAAGTGATGCAGCGCTACATTTTTGGCCGGCATGGCCAAACGCAGATTGCACGAGATCCTTCACTGCAGCGTCGATATCAGCGCAGGCCGAAACGAGTAAGGAATTCTTTCCGGAAGTTTCGGCGAGAAGATTAAGGTCCGGCTTCCAATCAGTGAACATCTGCGCAGTGTCAATAGATCCGGTCAGAATCACTGCGTTGATATCGGGATGCGTGACTAGGTGTTTGCCTGATTGATCATCGCGGGTAGAGACAAATTGGAGGGCACTCTTGGGAATTCCAGCAGCCCAGAGCTGGTTGGCGAGCAACCATGCGGTGGCAACAGTCTCTGGCGCAGACTTCAAAATAACAGTATTTCCTGCTGCTAGTGCAGCACATATGCCACCAGCTGGGATTGCATAGGGAAAGTTCCACGGTGGGATTACCAGCACGACTCCGCAAGCCTTTGAGTCGTTGCCATCAACAGCATGCTCACCGTAATAGCGCGCGAAGTCGATAGCCTCGCTGACTTCTGGGTCTGCTTCTGAGACAGATTTTCCGGCATCGCGGGCCATGGTTGCGATTGCGAGTGCGCGTTGTTCCTGCATCACTACTGCGGCCTTAAAAAGAATTTCTCGGCGAGTAGCCGCTTGAGTATTACTCCACGAACCGATTGCACTACGAGCGACCTGTACTGCTTGATCGATCATTGCCGAGTCTGCTACTTGATACTCGTACCAAATCTTTGCGTTATCCCCTGGATCACTTCCGTACTCTGGGGTGTTACCAGTGATCTGTGAACCAGCAATCACTAGTGGGATCTCTAGATACGCGCTCTTGATACGCGCGATTTCTTCGGTTAGAGCAACGACGTATGCGGGATCGGTGGGATCTCCCGCTGCCTGATTGTGGAATGTCGAGTAATCGACCGGATCTGGAACATGACGACGTGAAGCAGTAGATATTGTGTGACGCTCTATGAGTGAACGATCAAAGCGAGCCTTCTGTTCAGCAAACTTGGCAGGGTTGGTTCCGATTTCAAATGTTGCCTTGAGATAGTTTTCATCAGATGTGTTTTCATCTAAACGACGTACTAGATATGCAACAGCGGATGCAAAATCATCTTTGTTGGTGACTGGCGTATAGAAGAGAACTTTGTGGCCAGAGCGAGTAATAGCAAGCGCCTCTGCGTTGGCCATACCTTCGAGCATTTCGATGTCGATCTGCTCGAGAACACCGCGTGAACGAG
>CAIWXY010000160.1 GCA_903916775.1 uncultured Actinomycetes bacterium | reverse complement strand
GTGGTGATTGATTCAGGTTGGGATGTTCTAGGTTTCCTTCCTCAAGCAAAGGCGCTCACCGGTGGCCACATCAAGTTTTACACTCTTCCTATCGAGGGTTATGCCCTTCGCAATGGCCAGGATGTAAATATCATCGACATCCCAACAGTTCGTAAGTTTGTTCATGATCTCTTCTATCCTGCACCAAAAGTAACTGCCTCACCTGCTCCTGGTGCAAGTACCAAACCAAGCGCGACTCCAAAACCTACCGCCACCAAATTTAATTTTGCTCACTTAGCAAACGGGACGGCAGTGCAGGGCTCTGGAATTCCCTGCGTTAACTAAAGACTTTCATGTTATTTGCAGTCTTAGCTATTGTTGTTGGAGCTCTTACAGCCGTTCAGTCAAGACTCAATGGACAACTCTCCACCGATATTCACAACGGAATCGCTGCGGCCCTCATCTCATTTGGAACAGGTTGGATCTTTGTGATCGCTGCCTGTCTCTTTAACAAGCCAGATCGTCTTGGGCTAATCCGCATATGGAGCAATCTAAAATCTAGGAAATTGAAGCCATGGGAGATCATCGGCGGAATGGGGGGCGGTTTCTTCGTCGCCATCCAAAGTAGCGTGGTGCCTGTGATCGGTGTCGCCATCTTTACGATCTGCACCGTCGGTGGTCAAACTGCATCTTCAATGCTCGTTGATTTCATTGGACTATCTCCCTCCGGAAAACATCGCGTTACATTGATCAGAGCAATTACCGCGGTCATCACGCTAGCTTCAGTTACAGTTGCAGTTTGGCCACAGTTACAAAGTGCCACATTTAAAGTAGCTCCCATATTCTTCGCTATTCTTGTTGGAATTGTTATTGCCTTTCAGCAAGCTCTTAACGGCAGAATGAATGTAGTTTCAACAAGGCCACTAGCTACGACATTTGTCAATTTCTTAATGGGTTTCTTTGTCTTATCAATCGCATTGATTGTCAATTTGATAAGAGGTGGATCTATTGGTCATCTTCCCCATGGGCTATTGGTTTATCTGGGTGGACCAATCGGTGTTGTCTTTATCGCGGTGAGCGCATATACGGTTAAGCACTTAGGTATCTTGAACTTCATTTTATTTAGCGTCACCGGTCAATTGATCGGCGCACTAACTCTGGACTGGTTGGCACCTGCTGCTCACACCAAGGTCAGTGCATACCTTGTTACAGGAACAGCAATGACCTTGTGCGCGGTTGTCTCTTCTAGAATCTTTAGTAATCGAAAGCGCGTAGCTTCTTAAGCGCTGGCTCGTACCCTAGCTGTCACTTTTGCAGCAGCTATCGATTCATTTTTTCGATCGATGAAATCCGCAAGAGCAGGAACTATTCCAGCCAATCCAAACTCAGATAAAATAATGGTGACATCTGTTGCACCAAGTGATTCAAAGACCTGCTTCAGGTATCCCGTTTCCCAGTCCCATCCAGCACGTGGTGCACCTGGAGCATATGAGCCACCTTGAGAGATTATGAGCGTGACCTTGCCTTTAACTTTCGTAAAACCGGTAATGATTATCTGATCAACCCACGCCTTAAGCACGGAAGGAACCGTGAAGTTCCACATAGGCGTAGATATCAAGATGTGTTTAGCCTCATTAACCTCCTGCGCTAAGCCCAGGCGATACTCATGCTTGGCCTGCGCAGAGGCTGATCGATCAGCCTCTGCAGTTCGCCCCGCCATGAGCGTCTCGCCATCAAGATGGGGAATTGGGTCCTTAGCCAGGTCACGGCTAACAATGACCGCACCCGGATTTTGAGCAACAAAAGCTTCCAGAAACTCTTTAGAAATTGAGCGTGAAATCGAATACTCCCCTAATGGGCTTACTTCTAGGTGCAATAGATCAGACATTATGAACCTT
>CAIWXY010000159.1 GCA_903916775.1 uncultured Actinomycetes bacterium | reverse complement strand
TGAAGCGCAATAACAAGGTTCTGTAGGCACATTCCAAGTCCAGCACCGAGCATGATCGCAAAGATCGATAGACGCCAGTACGGTGTTGTCTCACTCAGAGTTGCCATAAGCAAGAGGGCTGCTGTCATTAAGACCATGCCAACAACTGGGAATGCCTTGTACTTGCCGTGCTTGGTGATCCACTTACCCGAGAAGATCGATGTGGTGACAATTCCGAACATCAGTGGCAAGAGCTTGAGGCCAGAGAGGGTTGCAGAGTTGCTCTTTACGAGCTGGAAGTAGAGAGGCAACATAACGATCGCACCGAACATTGCTGCACCAACAAGGAATGCAAGGAGAGATGTGATCGAGAATGTGTGGTTCTTGAACAAGCGTAGAGGGAGAATTGGCTCTGATGCCTTGGCCTGATTCCAGAGGAATAGAGCGAAGAGCACTAGACCGCCGCCGATCGAGCTCATTGTTTTAGCCTTAAGCCATCCGTTCTCTGGAGCATAAACAGAGATGCCGAGAAGAAGCACTGAAACAGCAACAATGAGAAGCAGTGCGCCGATGTAGTCGATTTTGTGTTGGCGAACAACTTTAGGAATGTGCAGAACTGCTGATGTAACAGCAAGCGCGATGATTCCGAATGGGAGGTTGATGTAGAAAATCCAACGCCATCCAGTTACGCCAAGAACGTGGTGATGATCTGAGAAGAATCCACCAAGGAGTGGACCAGCAACGGTTGCTAGACCCCAGACGGCACCAAAGTAGCCCTGGTAGCGACCACGTTCACGTGGAGAAACGACATCTCCAATGATTACGAAGGTGAGTGACATCAAGCCACCAGCACCCAAACCTTGGAAAGCACGAGACGCGATGAGCTCGTTCATGTTATGCGCGATACCAGAAGCGAATGAACCAAGTAGGAAGACAACAATCGCGAACTGGAAGACCTGTCGACGACCGTAAAGGTCTGAGATCTTGCCGTACAAAGGTGTTGATGCGGTAGAGGTAAGAAGGTAAGCAGTGACGACCCATGTGTAGTGTTTGAGTCCACCGAGATCTACGGTGATTGTCTTAAGAGCAGTTGAAACGATCGACTGATCGAGCGCTGCAAGGAGCAGGCCGGTCATCAATCCGATCATGACTGCCACAATTTGTTTGTGGGTCATTTGTACATGCTCACCGTGAGCAGCAGGTTTTTTTTCAGACATCATGTCCCTATCTATGTGAAGCGTTCATGGAGTAGCTGGATAAAGGTGAAAATCACTTATTCACCAAATTTATTTAACTTTCAACCTAAATGGTACCGCGTGAGTGCTAGCCCTGCTCGTTTATGATGGTGCCATGAAGAGCGTCGTAGCCGAAAATCTCGTGAAAACTTACCGAAATGGCCAGGTCAAAGCACTGGATAATCTGAGCCTGGATGTGGAAGAAGGCACTGTTCTGGGAGTCCTTGGCCCCAATGGCGCGGGTAAGACGACCACCGTTCGAGTTCTCTCCACGCTCCTCAAGCCTGATTCTGGCCATGCCACTGTTGGTGGGATAGATGTGGTCAAGGACCCAAAGGCGGTTCGCGAAATTATTGGTCTGTCTGGTCAGTATGCAGCTCTCGATGAGACTCTCACTGGTTGGGACAACTTGGTGATGTTTGGACGTCTCTATCACTTGAGTGGTGAACAAGCTCGGGTTCGTGCGAAAGAGCTCCTAGAACAATTTTCATTGACCGACTCAGCCCATCGTCCGATCAAAACCTTTTCTGGTGGAATGCGTCGCCGACTAGATCTAGCGGCTTCACTCATTGTCAGGCCGAAGGTCCTCTTCTTGGACGAACCAACAACGGGGCTTGATCCTCGCGGCCGAATGGAAATGTGGGAAGTCATCCAAAGCCTCGTGAAAGGTGGTGTGACCCTGCTACTCACCACGCAGTATCTAGAAGAAGCTGACCAATTAGCGGATGACATTGTTGTGATTGATCGCGGCCAAGTTATTGCACGCGGCTCTTCCGATCAGCTTAAAGCTGAGGTCGGTGGCGAGCGACTCGAAATTGTTGTTGAAGAATCCGACATCAATGCAGCGCGCGCAGTCATCGAGCGAATCGCAGGTGGATCAAGCACCGTAGATCAAGGGTTGCGCAAGATTTCGGCACCCGTACGGGCGGGCACTGATTCACTGATCGAAGTTGTGCGCGAACTTGATGCGCTCAAGATACATCCGCTCGATCTAGCCCTTAAGCGCCCATCGCTTGATGATGTATTTATGTCAATCACAGGACATGCTGCTGAAGAAGCGGTTGTTAGTAACGCCGATCAGCCCAGCAAGAAGAAGAAAGGCGGCCGCAAATGAGTTCTGTGACGCACTCCGTGAGTGATGCCCTTGTCATTACAAAACGCCAACTTCAGCAGTTGGTGCGAGTCCCAGAAGTCCTGATTTTTAACACGATTCAACCCGTGATGTTTGTTCTTCTTTTCCGCTATGTATTCGGTGGTCTAGGTGCGGGGATTCCTGGTGGCTACGTCCAACTTCTTATGCCTGGAATCTTTGTGCAAACAGTCACATTCACCCTCGCCGCAACTGCCCAAGGGCTTGCTCAAGATATGGAAAAAGGTCTGATTGATCGATTCCGCTCGCTGCCGATCTCTCGTTCAGCGGTAGTCATGGGCCGAACTCTTGGCGATGGCTTGCTCAATATTGTCGTGCTTGTTGTGATGGGAGTTGCGGGTTACATAGTCGGGTGGCGCCCAACTTCAAGTCTTCTCCATATTGCAGCGGGCTTCATCTTGTTGCTCTTTTTCGGGTACGCGCTCTCCTGGTGCGGTGTCTTTGCTGGACTGATCTCTAAAGATGCTCGAGTCGTAGCTAACGTCTCATTCCTCTTTACATTCCCACTGACATTTCTCTCGAACGCATTCGCATCCACAACGACGATGCCAAAACCACTTCAATATTTTGCTGAGTGGAACCCGGTCTCAACGATGGTCGCAGCTACTCGCCAGCTCTTTGGTTTTCACAATACTTTTGGAGTCACAGCTCATTCATATCCAAGCGAGCATCCGATCGTTACATCACTCTTTTATATGGTTGTCTTGATGGCAATATTTATGCCGCTGAGTGTTCGACGATATAAGAGTGCAAATAGTCGATAAGGACCGATAGAGCCCGATAGCGACCACTTAAGAAGTTGCTTAGTAAGGTCTAGCGTCAATAATCGTGACAGGAAATTCCTTCTTGTTTGGCGCGATGTAACTCACGGTCTCGCCAACTTTGGCGCCAGCAATCGCAGCCCCAAGAGGGGATTTCTCTGAATACACATCCATATCGCCGTTGGAAATTTCGCGAGAACCAAGAAGGAAGGTCATTTCATCGCCCGCCATGTCGATGGTGACGACCATGCCTAGCCCTACTACTCCAGATTCACTTGCTGGTGGAGTTCCAATATGTGCGTTATCGAGCATGTGCTTGAGTTGGCGAATGCGACCAACAATCTTGCCCTGCTCCTCGCGGGCAGCGTGGTAGCCACCATTCTCCTTGAGGTCACCCTCGGCACGAGCAGCTTCAATCTTTTTGACGATATCTGAAAAGCGTGGACCTTCGAGCTCTGCAAGCTCCGCGCGTAGGCGCGCTGCAGCCTCTTCAGTAAGCCAGGTCTGGTTAGTCATAAGAAGCCAAGTTTAACTTACGAACAGTGATCGATGCTCGCCGCGACTGCCGGGGCACGGGTGGGAATAGTGATATTTCGGGTATAGCTGTTCACACCCGCAGGAATGAGGTCGGTTACCTCGCCCACCGTGTTGGCCTGGTAGTCACTGGCAATCAGAATGCATTGATGGGATTTAGAGGCTGTTCGGACATTGACGTAATAACGAATCGAAATCTGCTTGTCGTTATCGGCGTGAAAAGTGATGAGGGTGCTTGAAATCTCTGGCTTTGCGAAATGGTCAGCCGACCAGACCAACCATGCTCCGCCAATAAGCAAAAGGGCGACCGCTGCGATGACCCAACTTTTTACTCTACGAGCAAAGGTGCGCTCAGCAATCCCATAGCGCGCTCGCAGGTAAGGTGTTGAGTGGCGGTCCATTACCTAAGCATAGGATAATAAAGGAATGAGCGACTCAACTGATATTAGCACCGGCCTTGCAGGCTCTCTGGTGATGACCTTTCTTTGTATTGGTATCACCATCTTGCTGATCAGTTTTTATCGTCGTTACAAGCGAGCATCAAAGAACACTAATAACGACTCAACACAAGGCTAGAGGGGGATAGCGCCTCCCATGAATAGCTCAAAGAAGTTTGTAAAAGCGATCGCAGCTGGGTTGCTCATGATTCTTGTATCTGGAGTCTTTGTGGAGCTGGGCATTTGGCAGTGGCACCGAGCCCAAGCGACGTCGCGTCAAGGTAAATATGTTCCGCCATCTACCCCGATAGCGCTCACCAGCGTTGATCAAGCCGGACACAATCTCTCTAATGAAGCTCTTAATCGCGTTGTCACGTTCACTGGTCACTACGTCGAAAATTACGATGCACCATCCCAGCAAGTTCAGAACGATGGATATAAAGATTTAAGTGTTGGACTCTTCGAGATCAGTGATAACCGCGCACTCCTCGTTGTTCGCGGGCTCAATGACGGGTCTATTAAGCCAACAAAACAGACTCTCACTATTGAGGGACGCATGTATCCGCGCCAGCAAGAAGACCATGGCCTCAATAGCGATACCTCGCTGGGCCGACTTGATCCGGGCTTAGTTGCCGGAGTTGGCGGATACAACTTATTTGATGGATATGTGGTGGCATCAAGTGAGACAACTGCTTCTGGCCAATTGCTTCCTGGCGATCGAATTCCTGACCCAGTACTTGTTCAATCGATTTCGGGTTTCTATTGGCAACATATTTCGTACGTTGTCATCTGGTGGTTCATGGCGATCCTGACGCTCTGCGCGCCAATTATTGCCAAGCGAAGTAATCGTGAGAGCGCGGA
>CAIWXY010000158.1 GCA_903916775.1 uncultured Actinomycetes bacterium | reverse complement strand
CGGCGCGCTCGACATCATGACTTCAGGTGAGTACTACCTAGACGGAATTGAGATCTCCTCGCTCAATGAAAACGGACTTGCGATCCTTCGTGGCCGCAGAATCGGGTTCATCTTCCAATCCTTCAACTTGATCCCTCGGACCAGTGCGCTTAAGAACGTAGAACTTCCTATGGCGTATCAGGGCATCAAGCCCGCCGAGCGCAAAATGCGTGCGCTTAAAGCCCTAGAAGTAGTGGGTTTGGCTGAGCGTGTGGATCATGAGCCAACTGAGCTTTCTGGTGGCCAACAGCAACGTGTTGCTGTGGCTCGGGCGCTTGCAACTCGACCATCGCTCTTGCTCGCCGATGAGCCAACCGGTGCCTTGGATTCCAAATCAACTGCAGACCTGCTCGATCTCTTCGATCAGATCAATGCCGCCGGTCGAACAATTGTCGTGATTACACACGAACAAGAGGTTGCAGATCGTGCAAAGCGAATTGTTCGCATGCGCGATGGCAAGATCATCAGCGATGAACTCAATAAGGAGCGTGTTGCGTGAGCCTATTTGAGATCATTAAGTTCGCATTGCGCGGACTCACCATCAACCGTCTTCGCACCTTCCTAACCACCCTTGGCATCATGATCGGTGTCATGTCGGTGATTGTGCTAATTGCTGTCGGTAACGGTTCCGCGAAGTCCGTGCAGGCATCACTCGATCGCCTTGGTACTAACTCCATCACAGTGCGCTCTGGTGCATCTGGCGGATTTGGTCCTCGCTCTCGCGGTGTAGCAAGCAATACCAAACCACTCACTGTTGCCAACGCTTACGCGTTGATGAACACACGACTTGCTCCAGATATCAAGCAGGTTGCTCCAATCCAAAACGCGAATGCCACATGTGCTGTCGGTGCCAACACCACGACACCTGGAACATTTGTGGGATCGTGGCCATCTTATTTCGAGATATCGAATACTCCGCTTCAAAAAGGAAATTTCTTCTCTGTCGATGATGTCACCCAGGGACGTCGCGTTGCTGATATTGGCCAGACCACAGCTACAGCGCTCTTTGGAACTGATAATCCAATCGGCAAAGTAATGAAGTGCGGTGGAATTCCATTTACCATTGTTGGCCTGACTGCAGTGAAGGGATCTTCTGGATTCCAAGATGGCGACTCGTTAGTAATTGCTCCGCTGACAGCGGTGCAGAACACTCTTACTGGCGCCACCAGTTCACTTTCAAACATCACAGTAGAAGCCAAGTCATCTACTGCAACAACTGCAGCCCAGAATGAGATCTACGCGATTATGGATCAGCAGCACCAGATTCATAGCGTTTCTAAGCGTGATTACTCCACATTTAACGCAGCTCAGCTCCTAGCAACATCCTCATCAAGCTCGGCAACTTTCACCGTCTTGCTCGGCGCGGTTGCAGGAATTTCGTTGCTCGTAGGTGGAATCGGTATTACCAACATCATGCTGGTAACAGTGATTGAACGCACGCGCGAGATCGGTATCCGCAAGGCTATCGGTGCACCAAAGAGCGCAATTCTGACTCAGTTCCTGATTGAGGCAACGATTCTCTCGGTAGTAGGTGGTTTATTGGGGGTAATCGGCGGATACATCGGTTCTAACTTCACGATCGCTGGTACCAAGCCAGTTATCGAACCACTCTCAGTTATTTTGGCTTTCGGAGTAAGTATCCTTATTGGAATCTTCTTCGGTGGCTACCCAGCAAGTAGAGCAGCATCACTACGACCAATCGAGGCACTTCGTTATGAGTAATGACAAAAACCCAACGTCTCCAGAAGATTTCGACCTCTTTGCTAATCCGGTTGATAATCATCTCGCCGAAGAATTGGCTAAGGGAACATTCTCTTGGACAAATAAGTACACAAAGATTCTTGGTGTACTCACTGTTGCCGTAGCACTGCTCTCTGTTGGTGCCTGGTATGGACATCACTCTGCAACAAGCTCTTCTACAACAAACGTCTCGTCACTTCGTTCTACCTTCGCACGTTTAGCCTCATCAGGTGGATTCGGTGGCGGTAGTGGTGGTGGAAGTAGTTTCGGTGGCAGTGGTGGTGGATTTGGTGGCGGTGGCGGATTTGGTGTTCGCATCACCGGTTCAATCGCAAAAGTTTCAGGAAGCACAGTGACCATCACTCTTACTGACCCAACTCAAGCTGCATCACTGAAGGCTGGCGACAATGCTCGCATCACCGATACCGGTGCTCCTGGTGCTTCGACTGGTGGATTCGCTGGTGGCGCTAGCGCCGCAGGTGGAGCTGCTGGTGGATTTACTGGTGGTCCAGCTGCAGGCGGTACCGGTACATCAGCTTCTAAGAGCGGTACGCATTCAGGTTATAAGGGCGGCGCTTCTGGCGCTCCTGGATCCACTGCCTCTACCGGTGCGCCAGCTGGTGCTCCTGCAGGCGGTTCTTCAGCTGGCAGCGGTGCTCGCGGTGGCGGAATGTTTAGCAATCCTGCCTTGACAGCCTGTCTCACAAAGGCTGGCGTAACTATTACACCTGGCCAACGTCCTAACTTCCAAGACCCAACCACTATGACTGCGCTCCAGGGCTGCATGAAGTCTCTCGGATTGTCATTCGGTGGCGGCGGTGGAGGTGCTGGCGGAGGTTTTGCAGGTCGTTCAGGTGGAGCTTCTGCTGGCGCCGCCGCGGGAGCTGGCGCTCCAGCAACCTCAGGCGCACCTGCAACAACTAATCCGTAGAGCGCCTCGCGCATTAATTCTGATCGAGCGTTGATTGACTAGAGTTGCCCGGTGATCACAACCACCGGGGGCTTTAGCAGCGAAGGACTTCTTGGCGAAGAGTCACTCCTGCAGTTCGCCTCTTTTGAGTTAGGTGATGCCCTTGATCTGGGCGAGATAGCAGTCGCTCTTGCTCGCCAACGCGACCTACAGATCTCAATCGAAGTCCGACTCATGGATGAAACCCTGCCCGAAGGGTGGACCGTCTTTCATATGGCGCTGCCAGGTGCAAAACCTGAACAACCTTCATGGATCGCGCGCAAAGCCCGCGTCGTCCTCGCTACTGGTCACTCAACAATGTTTGAGCGAGTATTAGCCGAAGAGCAAGGCATCGATTGGTATGAATCAACTGGCCTTCCAGAAGTAACACATGCAATTCATGGTGGTGGTTTGCCAATTAATGTGACGGGATCAGGCCTTACTGGGATTTTAATTATCAGCGGATTGCCACAAGTAGAAGATCATTTATTTGGGGTAGAAGTCATTACACAATTTTTAGCACGACAAGGAGAGTTGGCATAAATGGCATCAGTATGGGTAGCAGGAGAAGCGCTGATCGATCTCATCCCTCAGGGAGATTCTCGCGTTGCAATCGTTGGTGGCGGACCAGCTAATACCGCCAAAGCTCTGGCTCGCCTGGGTTTTGATTCGTACTTCATTGATGGAATTTCTACCGATGACTATGGCAAAGCGATTCGCGCAGAGCTCTTGGCAGATGGCGTACATCTGGATTACACACTCAAGAGCAAGCTCCCAACATGCACCGCGACCGTAACTCTTGCCGCTGATGGCGGAGCATCTTATGAGTTCTTGATTGACGGCACCGCGACATTTGAATTCGATGAAAAGTGGCTACCAGATCCGACAAACCCACCTGCTGTAACTCACGTCGGCACGCTCGCCACGATCGTAGAGCCAGGTGCTACCAAGCTCTTTGATTGGATGAAGAAGATCAAAGCGCCGCTCGTTTTTGATCCCAATATCCGCCCTTCTGTCATTAGTGATCGCGCGCAATATCGCAGCGTTGTCGATAAGTGGGCCACGATTTCTTCTGTCATCAAGGTAAGCGAAGAAGATCTGCAATGGCTATATCCAGGAACAAGCATGCACGATGTTGCAAATAACTGGCTTGCGCAAGGGGCTGCGCTCGTTGTTGTCACTCTTGGTAGTGAAGGACTGGCTGGTTTCACGCGAGCCGGAGAAGTTCGTGTACCAGGAGTTCGAGTCGAAGTCTCTGACACTGTTGGTGCCGGCGACACTGTTGGCGCAATTATCGTTGAGGGAATTATCGAACATGGTTTAGCTCATCTCACCGGAGATGTACTTCGCCAAGTGCTTACTCGCGCTGCTAAAGCAGCATCAATCACAGTTTCTCGCCCGGGAGCTAACCCACCTACAAAAGAAGAGTTGGTCGGCTACTAATGCAACATATTGATGGTCAAGAAATTTCAGTCGGCATTGACCTAGATCAAGGTGGGCGTATCGCATCGCTGCAATGGCGCGATCTGCAATTCGCGGTTCCGTTTCGCGGAACACCACTCTCATGGGGTTGGTATCCAATGGCACCATGGGCCGGTCGAATCAACGAAGGTTTAATCACCGGCGCCGACGGCACCGAACACACGCTCCCAACCACATGGGCACCACCGCACGCTATTCATGGCTACGCATTTACATCTGGATGGGAAGAAGTCGGTAAAGGTCGCGCGCGCCTGGAACTTCCTGCTCCATACAACGGCGCAGTTGTCGAGCAGACAATCGAAGTATTAGATGATGCAGTTCGTTGGATCTTGGAATACGAAGCTAATGGTTGCGATATTCCAGCATGGCTCGGAATGCACCCTTGGTTCCCGCGGGAGCTGTCGCGTGGCGGTGAGGCAGAAGTGGAGTTTCGCGCAGGTCGCATGCTCAAGCGTGATGAAGAGGGTCTTCCCACTGGTGATTTCGTTCCTCAGTCACCTGAGCCTTGGGATGATTGCTTTACCGATGTAAAAGGAATTCCATCGGTCATCTGGCCAGGTGCTGCTCGTATTACAGTCGAATCAGATGCACCGTGGTGGGTCGTTTATACAGAAGATACCGAGGGCGTATGCATCGAACCTCAGACCGCGCCGCCTGATGCCGCCAACCTCGGAATCACTGGCGATCACTACCTAGAGGCCTTGTTTACTTTCAGCGAAGAGTATTAACCATTCATTTCTCGTGTCAGCCTGGAGTGTTTAACTAAAGGATGGGAAACTTTTCCTTACATAAACTCTGGAGGCGATATGAGAATTATTTCGCGTAAATATGTGGGGGCTTTTATCGCTGCCGCAGTAGGTATCACAGCGTTCATAGCGCCTACTTCTCAGGCTGCAACGCCTACCCCTGCAGCTACTCCCACAACTACCGTCATTCCAGCCGTCACGGGTGTGAGTGCAATGTGGGATCCCAAAGTTGGTTTCTTAGTAAGTTGGACACCGCTTGCTTCGACATCAGGCGTGAGTTCCTATGTAGTTACAGCGAACCCATCTGGCGCAACATGCACGGCCTCTGCATTTGTCAATCAGTGCGTCTACTCCAACAGCACCGTGCCAAATCCTTTTAAGCCGCAGACTCCCTACACATTCACAGTTGTTGTCAAGAGTGCAACGAGTGCAAGTGCGCCGTCACAACCTTCAGCAAGTACAGCATGGTTGGGTCAACCAGATTACCCAACAACGTTAGTTACTCAGACAATCAGCAATACAGAGATTGATGTGACCTGGGTTCCGGGAATCGGTACTGGTGGAGCACCTGTGTATGGCTACAAAGTTTATGCATGGCCTTACTACAACACCGCTCTGCAGACTATGCAGCAAGTAACGGGTACATCAGCAAAATTTACTGGTCTTACTCCAAGCACCTGGTATGAATTTAGCGTCGCAGAGTGCAACGCATATGGCTGCGATACCTCAGATCCTGCAGATCAATACACAACACCTCTAACAGCAACACTTACAGCTACACATCCGCCAGCAATTATCAGTGGCGGCAACGCATCTACCACCTGCTTCAACGCAATTCTCAACGGTGGCACTGCCAGCACATCTGCAACCCTGACCAAGGCTGCAAATCCATGTCCAGCAGTCGCAATCCTTCCAGCATCTTCTTATCCAGTCGTTGTGCCATCAGCGACTAATTTCCCAGTACCTGCACCGATCAATCGCTTTACAAACCTATCCTCACTCATGCTCTTTATGGCTTCAGCCCAATCACTGACAGTCTGGGCGAAGTATGGGGATTTGATGCCAATAGCTCCGTACTTCAATAACTATGGCGTCCTTAATTCGCAATCTGTCGTCACCCTAACAAGCAAGACCCCAACGACATGTGCGATTTCGGGAATGAATATTCACCTACTTGCTGCGGGAACGTGCACACTCACAGCACAAACGGGTGGAGATACCTATTATTTGCCGAGCGCACTCACAACCGGTTCGTTCACAATCACGAAGTAAAGGGAGAGGGTTAAACGCTCTCGCTTACAAATGCATCTCGTGGTGAACCGCTGATTGTGAAGCGGTAACCGACGTTACGTACTGTGCCGATGATCGCTTCGAACTCCGGGCCCAACTTCGAGCGCAGACGACGAATGTGCACATCTACGGTACGAGTGCCACCGAAGTAGTCGTAACCCCAAATTTCTTGCAACAACTGTGCGCGAGTAAATACTCGTCCAGGGTGTTGAGCCAAGAACTTGAGGAGTTCAAACTCTTTGAAAGTGAGATCGAGTGAACGACCGCGAATCTTTGCGGTGTAAGCAGTCTCATCAATAACAACTTCACCGGTGCGAATTTCACGAAGTGATTGATCAAGGGACGTTGCATGATCTTTAAAGCGTCCGATCGCGATACGGATTCGCGCTTCGATCTCTGCTGGTCCTGCTGTGTCAAGAATGACATCATCAGAGCCCCACTCGCTGCTGATGGCGGATAATCCGCCCTCGGTCACAGCGACAATGAGAGGTGCGCTAAGACCCGTGGATGTCATCAAACGCGCAAGGGCCTTCATCTGAGGAAGATCTTTGCGTGCATCGAGAATGATGCAATCAGATTCAGGAGCATCGATCAGAATTGAACTCTCGGCGGGCAAGATGCGAACATCATGCTGAAGCAAACTCAGCGCAGGTAGTACCGCTGGATTAGCGGGAGAGCTAATCGCACTGGTCAATACCAATATGCGCGCCATAAGGACCGTAAGGATACCCGTACAATTAAGGTATGGCACAACAGCATGAACTCCGTGAAAAAGGCCTTCGCCTGACCCCTCAACGTGAATTGGTATTACAAGCAGTTCGCACACTAGGTCATGCCACACCTGAAGAGGTCGCGACCAAGATTCACGAGACGCATCCAGGGATCAATCTCTCCACTGTCTATCGCAACCTTGAGACGCTCGAGAATGTTGGACTCGTTCAGCACACTCACTTAGGCCATGGCGGTGCGACGTATCACGCTGCAGAAGAATTGACGCACCTACATCTCGTCTGTGGTGTCTGCGGTGAAGTAGGAGATGCTCCGATCGAGTCCTCAGCAAGTTTCGTTCAGGGTCTGCTCGATGATTACGGCTTCCATACCGATGTCACTCACTTCGCCATCTATGGCACCTGCGGTTCCTGCTTTAACAAAGCCTAAACTACTTTTATGAGCGCCGTACTAGTTGAAGATGGTCCGGACAAGGGTGCGATCTGGCATTTCGGTGAACCCAATCATGAACAACGCGCACTAGAGCTCGGAACAATCTGGGCCGATCTTTCGCATCGCGGAGTTATTGCAATTACTGGCGCAGACCGCATTACGTGGATCAACAATATGACCACACAAGAACTCACGACACTTCCTACCGGAACATGGGCCGAGTCACTCTTGCTCGACGCTAATGGTCGAATCGAACAACAATTTTTCTTAGTCGATGATGGAACCACAATGTGGATCCACACCGAACGCGAAAAAGTAGCTGAGTTTGTTGGCTTTCTGAACAAGATGCGATTTATGTTAGATGTCGATGTCATTGATGCCAGTGGAGATTTTGCCGTTGTGCGCACTCCCGGAGTTACAGATGCAATCGGTGGACCATATGCGATTATCGAGCGCGAGAAGCTCGAAGCTTTCTCCGAAGAGTTAGATCAGAACAACATGCAGATTGGGATTTGGGCGCTTGAAGCGCAGCGAGTTGCTGTTGGACGAGCTCGTATTCTCTTTGAGACCGATCACAAATCGATTCCCAATGAGCTGGGATTTATTAACACTGCGGTCCATATGAATAAGGGTTGCTATCGCGGCCAAGAGACCGTTGCAAAAGTCTTTAATTTGGGCCATCCGCCACGTCGCTTGGTTCTGCTACATCTAGACGGTTCAATGGTTCACATGCCGGCTCACGGCGACAAAGTCACATTGGACGATAAAGAGATCGGCTATATCGGCACAGTTGCTCGCCATTACGAACTGGGGCCAATAGCACTTGCTGTCATTAAGCGAACTACGCCTGTAGATGCAGTTCTAGAGATCGATGGCGTTACCGCAACGCAGGAAGTTCTGGTCCCCGCAGAGTAATCTTGACCCATGGTGGTCTTCGATTCATTGCTCCTGATCGGGGGATCTGCAGCCTTTGGGCTCGCGATGATCTTCTTTGGTCTACGTGGGGCAATTCGAATCTGGAAGAGCGCGCCGTCGCTGGCTAAAGGCGCTGGGCAACGAACACGGGAAGTAGGCAAAAAATAATGGCTTTTACAATTCCTGAGGGACTTCACGAAGATCTTTATCCACTTGCATGGCTCGTCGGAACATGGCGCGGCAAGGGACGTGGCGAATACCCAACAATTGAGCCATTCCAGTACGCCCACGAGGTGACTTTCAACCACGACGGTCGCAACTTCCTTAACTATTACTCTCGCTCATGGATTATCGATGACAATAACGAGATCGTGAAGCAATTCGAATCAGAGACAGGCTTCTGGCGTCCAAAGCCAAATAACGTTCTCGAAATTGTGATCGCTCATAGTTCAGGTATGGCCGAAGGATGGGTTGGTGTTCATAATGGACCCAAAATCCAACTCGCAATGGACCAAGGTTATTCATCGCCGTCTACTGACATTGTCACCGCAGGTTCACGACTCTACGGTTTAGTCGAAGGCGAACTTTTCTATGCCTACGATAAAGCATCTGATGGTCACACACTTCAGGCATATCTCTGGTCAACTCTAGAACGCCAAGCGGAATAGAAATAGGTTTTCTGTGAACCAAGGATTTGGGGAAGTACTCGTAGAAGTTACTCGTGCCGGAGTAGTCGAATCAGAACATAAAGGCCACTTTGTTCTATTGAATAAGGATGGCTCGGTTGCAGCTAGTGCTGGCGAAATAGATTCAGTGATATTTCCGCGCTCTACTGTAAAAATCATGCAAGCATCTGCGATGGTGCGCCATGGACTCAAGCTTTCACCTGAGCAGCTAGCAATGGCTCAGTCGAGCCACTCTGGATCGCAAGCACATTTTGATGTTGTGCAATCAATACTTAAAGGCGCTGGTCTTGACGAGAGCTATCTGCGTAACGCGAAAGATCGCCCACTAGGTACTGCGGAGAAAGAAGCGTGGGGAGATAAAGAACCCACGCGCCTTGCACATAATTGCAGCGGTAAGCATTCTGCAATGCTTGCGACCTGCGTAATTAATGGCTGGGATTTGGAGACGTACTTGGATCCAGCGCACCCTCTTCAAGTAGCGATTCGCCACGAGATGCAGGAGCTCAGCGGTCGTCCACTCGAGATTGTCACTGCAGATGGCTGCGGGGCACCACTCTTTGGAATGACTACCCACTCCCTCGCTACAGCAATTCATCGAGTCACAGTCTCTAGCGATCCTGTGCACCAAGAAGTTATATCGGCGGCTCGAAGCTATCCAGTGATGGTCGCTGGCGTCGGTCGAACCACAACCGTGGCAATGCAGCGAGTCCCCGGGCTCTATATGAAAGATGGCATTGAAGCGGTAGAAGTATTTTCTATGGCAGATGGCCGCACCTGCGCCTTCAAAATTGCCGATGGTGGCCTTCGTCCATTCGCCGTACTCAATAAAGCCGTATTTTCTTCATGGGGAGTCGATGCAGGGATCGACATTGCACCAATTATGGGTGGATCTCAAGTAGTCGGGGAAGTGCGCACGACCTTACACTTGTGAGATGAACGGCCGCATTGCCACCTTGATGGTGCACACCTCGCCCTTAGAGCAAGCGGGCACGGGTGACGCCGGTGGAATGAATATCTATGTCGTCGAGAATGCCATCAAAATGGCTGCTGCTGGTGTCGAAGTAGATATCTTCACTCGTGCAACCGACGTCAATCACTCCACGGTAGTTGAGATCGCACCAGGCGTTCGAGTCCGCCACATCGAAGCCGGACCTTATAAAGGGTTATCGAAAGAAGAGCTGCCATCACAACTAGGCGCACTCACTCATGGCATGATGGATATTTTGGCTACGCTTCCAAAAGATTATTACAAAATTCTTCACTCGCATTATTGGATTAGTGGCCAGCTTGGTTGGATGGTTTCGGAGCAAACTCAGATTCCACTCGTCCACACCATGCACACCATGGCTAAGGTAAAGAATCTCAACCTAGCCGAAGGTGAAAGCGCAGAGCCAATCACGCGTGCAATAGGCGAAGAGCAGATTGTTAAGAATGCAGCAGCGCTGATCGCTAATACCGATGCAGAAGCCGCAAGTTTGGTCTCACTCTATGGCGCGTGTCCAGATAATGTTTTTGTTGTTACACCGGGCGTTGATCTCCAACGCTTTACTCCAGGTACAGGAAAAGCAGCCGCTCGCGCAAAACTTAATATTGCTCCCGATGCATACGTGCTGACATTTGTTGGTCGCATCCAACCCCACAAGGGTCCAGAAGTATTAGTTCGCACTGTTGCCGAAATGGTTTCGCATAGCCCGCACCTTCGCGCCAAATTAGCTCTGGTTATTATTGGCGGCGCATCTGGCAGCGGTAGTAGCGAACCGGATCGCCTCAAAGCACTTGCAAAATTCTTGGGCATAGAAGACATAATTCACTTCATGCCTCCGGTATCGCGCGATGTGTTGCCAGATTGGTATCGCGCTGCAGATCTGGTTTGCGTACCTAGTTATTCAGAGAGCTTTGGCTTGGTTGCGCTAGAAGCTCAAGCTTGCGGAACTCCTGTGGTTGCAACTGCAGTCGGAGGGCTGCGTACCGCTGTGGCCGATGGAATCTCGGGCTCCTTGGTCGATGGCCACGATCCGCGTGCCTGGTCTGCGGTGATCTCGCGCCTGCTTGCTGATCCTGCTCGCAGAATCACCTTGTCACTCGGCGCCATGAAACATGCCTCGAACTTTGGTTGGGATCTTGCAGCTCGCAGAACTCTTGATGTCTATGACTGGGTGCTGTCAGAGCGACAGGATTCATCTATTAAACTGCTCTCATGACAACACAATTGATCTTGCTCCGCCATGGTGAGAGCGAATGGAACGCTAAGAATCTCTTCACTGGCTGGGTGGATGTTGCACTTTCAGATAAGGGTCGCGCCGAAGCTGTGCGCGGCGGAGAGCTCCTGAAAGAGCGCGGTCTCTTGCCTAACGTTGTCCATACCTCACTCTTGCGTCGAGCAATCAACACCTCACAGATTGCGTTGGATAACTGCGATCGTTCCTGGATTCCAGTACGTCGTTCTTGGCGCCTCAATGAACGCCACTACGGTGCGCTGCAAGGAAAAGATAAAGCTCAAACACTTGCTCAATATGGTGAAGAGCAGTTCCAATTGTGGCGTCGTTCATTCGATGTTCCGCCTCCACCGATTGATGATGCCGACCCTTACAGCCAAGCAAGTGAGGTCCGCTATGCACATCTAGGTGACGCCTTGCCTAAGACCGAGTGCCTTAAAGATGTCATTGTCCGCATGATTCCTTATTGGGAAGATTCAATCACCAAGGATTTGGCAGAGCACGAGACAGTGCTTGTCACTGCTCACGGTAATTCACTGCGTGCACTTGTAAAGCACCTTGATGGAATTTCTGATGCAGATATTGCCGGACTCAATATTCCGACTGGTATTCCACTCTTCTACGAGCTCGATGATCACTTCAAGCCAGTCAAAGCTGGTGGCGAGTATCTAGATCCTGCCGCTGCTAAAGATGCAATCGCAGCTGTCGCTAATCAAGGTAAAAAGTAAACGGAATAGTTAACTTTTAGAAGTCGCCTTTTTTAGCAAACTCACCGGTCTGGGTGTAGTACACGCGTTGTGCGATAGAGACCACGTGATCTGAGAAGCGCTCGTAGTAGCGGCTCAAAAATGCCATGTCTACTGCTGACTCCACTGAATGCTTCCATGTTGGAGCAAGCAGTGAGCCAATAAGAGTTCGTTGAAGCTTGTCCATCTCGTCATCATCTTTTTCGATTTCGAGTGCGCGATTAATATCGCGAAATTCCAAGACGACTGCGAGCTTTTCAACAATGCGACTTGCAGCTTTGCCCATGTCTGTAACAATCGCGACCATATCTTCAGGTACAGCCTTATTTGGAAAACGCATACGCGCAAGTTTTGCAATGTGATGAGCAAGATCGCCCATGCGCTCGAGGTCGGCGCTAATGCGAAGTGAAGAGACTAATGTGCGCAAATCTGAAGCGACAGGTTGCTGACGTGCCATCAAACTAATAGAACGTTCATCCAAATCATGCTGGATCGAATCCACTGCAGCATCATCTTGAATAACTTTTTCGGCGGTCTGAAGGTCGGCAGTTAAGAGCGCGAGAGTTGCCTGCTCAATTGCATCCTTGACGAGTGCCGTCATTTTCAGCTGCTGAGCGGTAATTCCCTCTAGCTCTTCGTGGAAGATATCGCGCATGGGGCGAGGGTACTCGCTTAGAAGCCCTTCTTGCGCGGGGAATGTGAACAGGGTTTAAACAATCTCCAAAGATTTGGGGTTATTTTCACAGGTTAGGTCGTTCTTGTACGCGGTGGTCTGGTCAGGCTCCTACGATTAGCCCATGGCTTGGTTGAAATCCCGCTCCCCAAAGGGCGATGTCGCTCGTGGGCAGCAGGGTCACGATGCTGCCGTTGCCAATTACGGGGTCGACCAAACAGATGGACTCTCCGAAAGCCTCTCTCAGCTGCTGACCAATATTGATGCCGAGAGCATTGTGCTCACGCAAAGCGAGGGTGTCATCATGTCCACCTCTGGCATCGAGACATATAAATTAGTACGCGATGGTCGCTTAACAAATGAGTCGCTGCTTATGTTGGTTCGCGCGGTTCGTCGTTTTGGAAAGCGCCAAGAAGCCACACTCGAACTTCCACGTGGTCCAATCGGTAGCGGAACTCATGACCTTCTCGTGCGAGTGATTCCACTCGATACTTTTGGAACTATTGCAATTCTTATTTTTGATGATTCAGAGATGCGCCGACTAGATTCTATTCGTCGAGATTTCGTTGCAAACATTTCACATGAACTTAAGACTCCAATCGGGGCGCTCTCGATTCTCTCTGAAGCAGTGTTAGGCGCAGCAGACGATCCAGAAGCGATCGCCAAATTTGCATCGCGCATGCAGACAGAGTCAAAGCGTTTGAGTGACTTGGTTCAAGAGATTATTAATCTCTCCAGGCTTCAAGATGAAGACCCGCTCAAAAATGCCCAAGATATCGAGTTGCGCGAAGTTATTCAGGAAGCAATCGACCAGTCCCAGATGCGAGCGGATTCACGGAATATCGAAGTGATCCTCAGTGTTCAGAATGATTGCTCGATTAAAGGCGATCGCAGTCAGGTATTGATGGCTATCTCTAACTTGATTGAGAACGCAATTAACTACAGCCCAGAAAAGACGCGAGTTGCAATAACACTTCGCTCACAAAACGGGCTCGTTGAAATTTCTGTTACAGACCAAGGAATCGGTATTCCAGAGAAGGACTTGGAGCGCATCTTTGAGCGCTTTTATCGCGTAGATCCAGCACGCTCTCGCCTCACTGGTGGTACTGGACTTGGGCTCTCGATTGTTAAGCACGTAGCAACAAACCATGGTGGAGATGTCTCTGTCTGGTCGGTTGCTGGCGCTGGCAGTACTTTCACACTTCGTTTTCCTGAACCACTTCAACTAACCGCCGCGGAGGCAATGTAAATGACAAAAATCCTTGTAGTAGAAGACGAAGCATCTTTTTCTGATGCACTCGCCTATCTCTTGGGACGTGAAGGTTTTGAAGTTTCAGTAGCGGACAATGGCAACGCAGCTATTGAAGAGTTTGATCGCCATGGTGCAGACCTTGTGCTGCTAGACCTCATGCTTCCGGGTCTGCCAGGAACCGAAGTCTGTCGCCAGTTGCGTACGCGCTCAAATGTTCCAGTCATTATGTTGACGGCCAAAGATAGTGAGGTCGACAAAGTTGTTGGGCTCGAACTAGGCGCAGATGATTACGTCACCAAGCCATACTCAACACGCGAACTCGTTGCGCGCATACGTGCAGTATTGCGTCGACGTGGAGATGAAGACACCGGGTTCACAGATGGAACTCTTGCAGCTGGACCTGTCCGAATGGATATTGAGCGCCACATCGTCACTGTCAATGGCACGCAGCAACAGTTGCCGTTGAAGGAATTTGAATTATTAGAGTTCTTGGTACGCAACTCTGGTCGCGTGCTGACTCGTTCACAGTTAATTGATCGCGTGTGGGGCAGTGACTACTTCGGCGACACCAAGACTCTTGATGTACACATCAAGCGTTTGCGCGCGAAAATTGAGGCAGATCCTGCCAACCCGGTATTTATCCAGACAGTCCGAGGACTTGGATATAAGTTCGAAGGCTAAGTTTTACTTGAGTTTACTTAGAGGCAGACGCTGATGGCGCTGGTGTTGCGGGTGCAACTAACTTGCCTGAGCCAACGTTGGCAAAGTAATCAGCCTTTGCACGAATAATCGCACTCAACGTAGCACTGGCAGCGTTCTTAAATGTCACGACAACAGGAACGCGATCGCCAGGTTGTGCTGAGAGTGACGCAACCGTGCCTGTGGCATTTGCAGAATCTCCGCTAAAAATTACTGGCTTATTTTGAAGAAGTGGGAATGAAGCAGCTGAGAGTGTGGCTGCAACCCCATTGACGGTAATACCGGTAAGCGCATCTGGGGTAGCGCCTTCATTAATAAATGTTCCAACGAGAGCAGCGCTGCCATCTGGCTGAGCCACGACCACGATATCGCGCACTGCGATCGAACCTGAGTTGGTCTCGACGCCATCGCTTACCTGCTTGATATTGCGAGTAGGGGCATCTGGGCCAGTAGCACCACAGGCGCTAAGTAATAGGACTGATGCGGCTACGACGACAAGGCCGGCGCTCTTCTGAAGGCGAGTATTGGTCACGGGTTAAGAATACAGGTAAAAATTGAACGTACTCTTGACAAATCGTGCGGTTGTACTTTCGAAGAATGTGACCTAGGAAACGCTGGTAGAATTGGTCCCTAACCCAAGGAGCCAGATTAATGTCATTCAAAGTCGGCGAAACAGTTGTTTACCCCCACCATGGTGCGGCGCTTATCGAAGCTATCGAGACCCGCACGATCAAAGGCGAAGAGAAGATCTACTTGGTCCTCAAAGTCGCCCAGGGTGATCTGACTGTCCGAGTCCCAGCAGACAATGTGGATCTCGTGGGTGTCCGTGACGTAGTCGATAGCGCCGGTCTTGATCGCGTATTTAGCGTCCTACGCCAGCCTTACACCGAGGAGCCAACCAACTGGTCTCGTCGCTACAAAGCCAATGTCGAGAAGCTCGCATCGGGTGATGTCATCAAGGTAGCCGAAGTTGTCCGCGACCTTTATCGCCGCGACCTCGATCGCGGCCTTTCAGCTGGAGAGAAGCGCATGCTCTCTAAGGCTAAGCAAATTTTGGTTTCAGAGCTCGCTCTTGCTGAGCATACTGACGAAGCAAATGCGGGCGTCATTCTTGATGAGGTTCTCGCTTCCTAGTTAGCGCTTGCCTGCGAATACATTATGAATGAATTGATCGCTGTCATCATTCCAGCAGGCGGCAGCGGAGAGCGCTTAGCCGCAAACGTACCTAAAGCCTTGGTCAAGCTCGCAGGGAAAACTCTCATTGAGCACGCCGTTGCGCAGATGGCACCGATTGCATCTCAGATCGTAGTCGCAGCTCCAGCAGGTTATGAAGAAACTTTTGGGCAGCTACTTGGCGAAGGTGTCAATGTTGTAACTGGTGGCATAACCAGAAGTGAGAGTGTGAAAGCTGCGCTCGCGGAAGTACATCCAACAACGCGCTACGTTTTGGTACACGATGCCGCACGAGCGCTGGCACCTACCTCACTTGCAGTGGATGTTCTTGATGCACTTCGTGCAGGTGAGCGCGCAGTTATCCCAGCACTTCACGTTGTCGACACAATGAAGAAAATTGATAGTGACGGTTACGTAGTTGCAACTGTTGACCGCAGCGAATTGCGTGCAGTGCAGACTCCCCAAGGTTTCGATTACTCCACGCTCATTGCGGCTCACCAATCGGGCACTGATCACACAGATGATGCTGGAGCGGTTGAATCGCTCGGAGTAAAAGTAAAAACTGTTGCCGGAGTTGATCGCGCGCTAAAAATTACAACACCAATCGATTTAGCGATTGCCAATAAATACGTGATTGATGGCGCTGATGAAAGGGGAATCCGAGTAGGGATTGGCACAGATGCTCACGCCTTCTCTCAGGACCCAGAACGCGTCATGGCTCTGGCAGGGCTTATCTGGCCTGGCGAAATTGGAGTAGATGGCCATTCCGATGGCGATGTTGCAGCTCATGCGATCTGTGACGCTCTTTTGGCTGCAGCGCAATTAGGCGATTTAGGTAGCAACTTTGGCACCTCGCGTCCGGAGTATGCAGGCGCAAGTGGTGCGCAATTACTTCGCGAGACTCTCAATCTCATCTCTGCGGCTGGATTTGCAATTAACAATGTTGCCGTTCAGATTGTTGGCAACCGACCAAAGATTGGTCCACGCAGAGCAGAAGCTATTGCTGCGCTATCGACGGCTCTAGGTGGCGCACCCGTCTCGGTGAGTGCGACCACCACTGATGGGCTCGGATTTACAGGTGAAGGCAAGGGCATATCTGCCATAGCAACTGCGCTTTTAAGTTCTACCGCCTCAAGCCGTTAGAATTGCCTAATGTCTGCGCCACTAAAGTTATATAACACCGCGACCCGAGCCGTGAGTGAGTTCAAGCCACTCATGCCAGGTAACGTCGGTATTTATCTCTGTGGTGCCACCGTTCAAGCACCGCCGCATATCGGACACGTCCGTAGCGGAGTGAACTTCGATATTTTGCGCCGTTGGTTGTTAGCCAGTGGTTTTGATGTCACATTCATTCGCAACGTCACAGATATCGATGACAAAATTCTGCAAAAGTCTGTAACCGAAGAGATGCCTTGGTGGGCTGTTGCCATGAAGTATGAGCGCGCATTCACCGAGGCGTATCGAGCTCTCAATGTTCTGCCTCCAACCTATGAGCCACGCGCTACTGGTCACATCACTCAGATGATTGAACTCATGCAGAAGCTCATTGAAAAAGGTGCGGCATATGCACCAGGCAATGGGGATGTTTATCTAGAGGTAAGAAAACTTTCTTCGTACTTGACTCTCTCGAATCAAAAGCTGGATGATCTGCAATCAGCCGAAGATATCGAAAATACTTTTAAGCGTGATCCACGTGATTTTGCGCTCTGGAAATCTGCCAAGCCAGGGGAGCCGTCATGGCCAACTCCATGGGGCGATGGTCGACCAGGTTGGCATATCGAATGCTCGGCAATGGCTCACACATACCTGGGCGAGAACTTTGATATTCATGGCGGCGGACTCGATTTAATCTTCCCTCATCACGAAAATGAGATTGCCCAATCACAAGCAGCTGGATACGGCTTTGCCAATATCTGGATGCACAACGCTTGGGTTACTGCTTCTGGCGAGAAGATGTCCAAATCTTTAGGTAACTCACTTCAGGTGCACGAGCTACTCAATAAGGTTCGCGGCATAGAGCTTCGTTGGTATTTGGGAAGCGCGCACTATCGCTCGATGCTCGAGTTCTCATTTGAAGCGCTAGAAGAATCAGCCGTGAATTTCCGCCGCATCGAAGGCTTCTTAAAGCGTGCCACCGAGGTCTTGGGTTATCTCCCAGATCCAGTCATTGCTCCAGATTTTGCTGCAGCCATGAATGAGGATCTAGCTGTCCCGCAGGCTCTCGCGCTCATTTCGGAGAACGTCCGCGTAGGAAATACAGCAGTCACTTCTGGTGATACCGCTGTAATAGCTACGCAGGCTAGTGAAATTCGTGGTGCGCTGGGCATCCTTGGTTGCGATCCATTCGATCCTATTTTCGCTTCTGAATCTGGCACCAGTTCAGAAGTTCTCGATGGTTTAGTAGCGCTTGCACTTGAACAGCGTAAGGCAGCTCGTGCACGTAAAGATTTTGAGAGTTCAGATGCAATTCGTGATCAATTAGCAGCAATAGGAGTCATCATCGAAGATACAGCCGCAGGTACACGTTGGAGCATTAACTAGTGCGCCCGGGCAAGAAGCGTCGCGCGAGCGAAGCAGCGCAGACAAATAAGAAGCGTGAACAAACTCGCCGTCCAGAATCTCGTCGCGAAACACGTCCAAGCTCTGATGCTGTGGCTGGTCGCAATCCAGTACTAGAAGCGCTGCGTGCAAAAGTTCCGGCAAAAGAACTTCTTATTGCAGAGCGCGCTGAGATCGATGAACGCATGAGTGAATCTATGCGCTTAGCGAAGAATCAGAATCTGATTATTAAAGAAGTTGCGCGCGGAATTCTTGATGGACTTACGGGCACAACCACACACCAAGGTATTGCGCTAGTGATCCTGCCATTTAAGTATGCGACCTTCGAAGATTTGATTAATAAGGCAAAGAGCCCTGGACTTCTTATCGGTCTAGATGGCGTTACGGATCCACACAATCTTGGAGCAATCGTTCGTTCAGCTGCAGCATTTGGAGCAGATGGAGTTGTCATTCCAGAACGCCGCACTGCTGCAATGACAGGCTCTGCCTGGAAATCATCTGCTGGAGCAGCAGCGCGTCTACCAATCTCACAAGTCACAAATCTGGTCCGCTCACTTGAAGATGCCAAGAAAGCTGGTTACTTCGTAGTGGGTCTAGATGCCGAGGGCGACGAGGCGCTACCTAAGTTCTCACTTGCCAAGGAACCTGTCTACGTCATCGTAGGAAGTGAAGGCAAAGGTCTTTCTCGTTTGGTGCGAGAGAAGTGCGATCTGATTCTTTCGATCCCAATGCAATCCAGCGTTGAGTCTCTCAATGCAAGCGTTGCGACGGCAATCGTTCTTCATCAGATCTCTGTAGCCCGCGCGGAAGCGGTCACTGAGTAAGTTCGAGTAAGTCCTATCCGACACCAGCTGGCGCAGGGCCAGAAAAGACGCTTAAAAGACACCTTCTGTTCACCTAAGTGAGGGAAAATACCCGCATGTCGCACGAGATTTCAGTAGATCCACGCGGTCGCCTTATCGATCGCGAATTGACCTGGCTTGCCTTCAATCAACGCGTCTTGGAGTTGGCAGAAGATCCTGCAACTCCACTTCTCGAGCGCTGTCGCTTCCTTGCGATCTTCTCATCTAACCTCGATGACTTTTACATGATCCGCGTAGCCACTCTCAAAAGAAAGCTAGAAAGTGGCGTTACTAAAGTCAACACAGCCGGGTACACACCCAACCAGCTGATGACAGAGATCTCTCAGAAGACGCAAGAACTTTTGCAGCGTCAATCACGCGCATTCCACGAAGTTATTTTGCCAGAGTTGGCTAAGTACAAAATTGAAATTGCGACGTGGGCATCACTCGACGACGCAGAGCGCGCCGCAGTCAACAAGGTGTTCCATACCAAGATCTTCCCAGTGCTCACACCGCTAGCCGTAGATCCTTCACACCCATTCCCATACATCTCTGGTCTCTCGCTCAATCTCGCAGTTGTAGTGACTAACCCAGAGACACAAGAAGATTTATTTGCTCGCGTCAAAGTGCCATCTAATTTGCCTCGTTTTGTCGAGACTGGCAAAGAAGGATCACGTCGCTTTGTGCCAATGGAAGAAGTCATCATTGCTAACTTGTCTGAGCTCTTCCAGGGCATGACAGTGAAAGATCATTACACCTTCCGCTTAACTCGTAACGCCGATCTCGAACTCGAAGAAGAAGAGTCTGAAGATCTCCTTGCCTCAATGGAGCAAGAGCTGCTCCGTCGTAAATTTGGTCCACCTGTGCGCCTAGAAGTAGATCGCGATATTGAGCCAGAGTTGCTGCGCACACTTATGGATGAACTCAACGTTAAAGAAGAGGACATCAGCCGCTACAAAGAGCCGCTCGATCTCACCGGTCTTAACCAGATTGCGGATATCGATATGCCAGAGCTTCGCTTCCCACCATTTAGAAGCCAAGTCCCGCCTGATCTGCGCGATATCGATAGTGAATCGACTGATGAATTCTTCGATGCGATCCGTCGCCGCGAGATCATCTTGCACCACCCATATGAGTCATTTACCGCATCTGTAGTGCGTTTCTTGCAGTCTGCTGCAACTGATCCACATGTACTTGCTATCAAGCAGACCCTCTATCGCACATCAGGTGACTCACCAATCGTGCAAGCACTAATTGAGGCAGCAGAAGCAGGCAAGCAAGTTCTTGCGGTTATCGAAATCCGTGCACGCTTTGATGAGCTCGCAAACGTGCGTTGGGCTCGAAAATTGGAAGATGCTGGTGTCCACGTTGTCTATGGGCTGATCGGCCTTAAGACCCACGCCAAACTTTCGCTGGTGGTTCGTCAAGAGACCAATGGAATTAGACGTTACGTGCACATGGGCACTGGTAACTACAACCCAAAGACTGCTCGCTTGTACGAGGATTTTGGAATCCTCTCTGCAGATCCAGTTTTGGGAGAAGATGTCAACAAACTTTTCAACCAACTCTCTGGATTTGCACCACAGACAGCATTTACTCGTCTCTTAGTCGCACCGCGCACTATTCGCTCAGGACTTATGGAGCGCATTGACCGCGAGATCGACAATCACAAAGCTGGCAAACCTGCACTTATTCGCATGAAGCTCAACGCGATATTGGATGAAGGTTTTATCGAGGCGCTCTACAAAGCTTCAAGTGCTGGTGTAAAAATCGAATTGATCGTCCGCGGAATCTGTGCGATACGAGTGGGCGTACCAGGCCTATCAGAGAACATAACCGCGCGTTCAATACTGGGACGTTTCCTTGAGCACTCTCGTGTCTTCCACTTCCTCAATGGTGGAAATGATGAGATTTATATTGGTAGCGCAGATTTGATGCATCGTAATTTGGATCGCCGCGTGGAGAGTTTGGTCCAGATCACTCAGAGCGACCATAAGCGCTTCCTGCTCGGAGCTCTCGATTCCTACCTCTCTGATGAGACAGTTCATTGGACTATGCAGCCCGATGGCACATGGCTCGAGGTTAAGACCGATAGCCAAGGAGTCAGATTGAAGGATTTTCACACCAACGCTATCGAGTGGTATCGAGCTCGCGAATGACCCCCGCCGTAATAGCAGCAGGTGGAGTTGTCTGGCGCCGCAATATTGCAGGTGAAGTTGAGATCTGTGTAGTTCACCGCCCACGGTATGACGATTGGTCGCTGCCTAAAGGAAAACTTGAAGAAGGCGAACCTCTCATCGCATGCGCGTATCGCGAAATCATGGAAGAGACCGGCTTGAAGGTTCAGTTGGGACCGCTTGTTGATTCGGTTGAATATTTCGTTCCAGATGGACTTAAGCAAGTCACATACTGGGCAGCGAAAGTTATTGGAAATGTTCCGCCATTTGTCCCTAACGATGAAGTAGATGAGATGGAGTGGTTGCCACTCGAGGAAGCCGAAGTTCGTCTCACTCGCGAGAGTGACCGCGAGGTCCTACAGAAGTTTGATGACATTCCGTATGACTCATACCCACTCATCATGCTCCGCCACGCTAAGGCGCTAGAGCGTAGCGAATGGCAGGGTGATGATGAAGATCGCCCACTTGATCTGATTGGCCAACAGCAAGCCAAGCGCATGCATGCGATCTATCAAGTCTATGGAATCGAGGAAGTGCATACTTCTGATGCCGTTCGCTGTTTTGATACTGTCGCTGGAATCTGTCGCATCTTGAAGCTCGATCCCAAAGTTAAGGGAGCGTTGAGCGAGTACACATTTAAGAAGAATAAAGAAAAGGCTATCGAGTACGCCAAAGACCTTATTAAGATCAATCAAGCAGCGCTTCTCTGCAGCCACAATCCGGTGCTTCCTCGGATGATGGAGAAGCTGACTAAGAAGATTGATTTCGATTATCCAGATAACAAACTCCAGCCTGGCGAGGCATGGATCGTGCACCATGATAAGAAGAAGGTACTGCAGGTAGATCGGTTAGAGGCTCCAACTATCTAGGAGATAGCAGACCAAAGCACCAAATTTACTTGATGGGCTTATGGAATTCAGAGCCTGATTCCATCCAGTCCATCCACTTAAGTACGACACCTTCGCGAAGAGCCCAAGGACAGATCTCTAATTCACGCAGATCCAAATTACGCATGACGCTCTCAGTGACATATGCACCGGCAACAATCTGACGTGCACGGTTGCCTGACACACCTGGAAGTCGCGCGCGCTCGTCATAACTCATCCCCGAAAGACGGCTTGAGATCTTGCGGATGGCATCTACTTTGATTGTCTTTCCATTGCCATCGAACCAATCACCGCAGAGTCTTGCGAGTGTTCGCAGCGTCTTGCTGGTTGCGATTGCACGATCTGTATCTTGATGTTTGACGAGTGCTGGCAAAACAGATTCGAGTTGGCTCTCGATATGTTCGCGCATTGCGCGAATTCCCTTTTCTGTATATGGATCGCCACTCAAGAATTTCTGAGTCAAGCGAGATGCGCCAAGCGGTAGCGAAGTTGCTACTTCTGGAGACTCATCTACTCCCACACCGATTTCTAGTGAGCCGCCACCGATGTCGACAACGAGGAGTCTTCCACTCGACCAACCAAACCAGCGACGTGCTGCTAAGAAGGTGAGCTTTGCTTCATCTTCACCGCTAAGCACCTGAAGATCAATCTCAAAGTCGCTGTTCATTGCCTTGATAATGGCTTCGCCATTGTTAGCTTCACGTAGCGCTGATGTTGCAAAAGGAAGCAACTCTTCAACTTTCACACGACGAGCTTCATCTACTGCGCGCTTAATAGTCTTTCGAAGTGTCTCAATTCCTTGCGCATTAATTTCGTTATCTGGCGTAAGGAACTCGGTGAGACGTAACTCTTCTTTGTAGTTGAAGGTCGGATTAGGGCGCGCTCCGGGGTGTGTATCGACCACCTGTAAGTGGATGGTATTTGACCCAACATCGAGGACTCCTAGGCGCATGGGCAGAACTTACCGAATGGCGCGTGATTTCGCGTGGAACAGCATTAGCCAGTGCTTTTGGTCCTCAAGCGCCAGCCCGGTTAGGAACTATTCTTTTCTCGTGTAATAATTACGCCTTCACCAGCGCCTCCCTAGCTCAGTGGTAGAGCATCCGCCTTGTAAGCGGAAGGTCGTCAGTTCAATCCTGACGGGGGGCTCCATATAAGGGCCCGCTTCTGTCGCCCTAGATTAAGTCGCTCAAGCCCTAGTCGTAGCTCAGCTACCTTTCTAGACTTATGGCATGAGAAACCAACCAAAAACTACGCGCCGATCTTCTATAGGTGTAACCGCCCTGATCGCCACCGCGGTACTGCTGCTTGGGTTGGTCTCGCCAAATTTTGCTGCAGCAATGCCGCCTAAGTCGCCTACAACAACAAGCATCACAACGTCTGGATCTCCAGTCACCATAAATACGCCAGTTACTCTCACGGCTACGGTGGCTTCAGGTACTGGCTACCCAGGTGGAAGCGTCGACTTTACTAATGGTTCTACAGATCTGGGTACATGCACTTTGGCTGGTGTGGGAACTTGCTCCATAACTCATACCTGGAGTGCTCGTGGTGAATATGCAGTAGTCGGCACATACACACCATCAAATTGGTATCTGAGCTCAATCTCAGCACCTCTAACGGAAGTTGTTACTCGTTATTCTTCGACCACTGCGTTGGTCAGTAGCAAGCCAAACGCTATTGTCGGAGATAACCTCACCTATACGGCAACCGTATCTGGCCCTGGGCCCACACCCACAGGCGGCATAATTTTTTACGCAAATGCATCGAATGATCAGATAGGTACTTGTACGCTTGCAAGCGGATCGTGCTCAATGACCGCTACAGCATCAGTTGTTGGATCCCAACCGATATGGGCTGCCTATTCTGGCGATGACGTTACGTACCTTGGCTCCAATAGTTCAACAATCACAGAAATAGTTTCTGCAAAGCCAGCTTCTACAATTGCGGCATCTAGTTCTCCGAATCCATCTGATTTTGGAAGCGCCGCAACAATTACTGGCGTTGTAAGTGGTTCCTCGGGAACTCCAACAGGAACCCTTGTATTTCTAGAAAACTCCACGCCTCTTGCAAATTGCACGCTGGTCAATGGCAGTTGTTCCACAAGCATCTCCAGTCTGGCGGTGGGTTCGCACACGATTACTCTCCAATATGGCGGAGATAGTGTGTATTCAGGTTCGAGTGCCACAGTTGTGCAGGTCGTAAATGCCACCCTCGCACCGACCACGACTACCCTGACAAGTTCAAGTAATCCAGCCATTGTTGGGCACTCTGTCACGTGGACGATGAGCGTCAGTGGGTCCGGTGGAACTCCGACAGGAAGCGTGACGTTGCAAGATGGTTCAACAACACTCACGACCTGCACCCTAAGCACTGGATCGTGCACATATTCCAGCTCGGCGCTAGCAAGTGGCACGCACTCGCTAACTGCTGCTTACTCAGGTGACTCTCTCTTTTCGGCGAGTAGCACCACGCTCAGTCAGGTTGCGTCTACTCCTAGCGCAACGGCCACGACGACATCGCTGACAGCTAACGCATCCGATATCAATCTAGGCACGACACTAACTCTTACAGCTTCCGTCACTGATTCTTCCCCGGTATCAGGAACCGTCAACTTCCAAGATGGCAGCAACACGATTGGTTCTTGCGATCTAAGTTCTGGCAGTTGTCAGATCTCCTACTCTCCAACCACGGTAGGGTCACAGACATTCACAGCTTCGTTTCTCGGCGGCTCACTATTTTTGTCCAGCTCTGGTTCGGCAATTGTGAATGTGCGCAAGCGCCAATCAGTGCTTCAGATTACTTCTAGCTCGAACCCATCTCCGATAAGTAGCGGTGTCACCTATCTTGCAACTTTGGATCCAACAGCAACCGGAGTCGTCACTGCTACGCAAGCAGGTAATCAAGTCGGAAGCTGCCAACTTGCAAGTGGTCAGTGTTCGATGGAAATAACTTTCGCAACAATTGGAAGCCAATCACTAGTCTTTTCTTATTCTGGCGATTCAAATAACAGTGATACAACTACGAATTTCACACAGGTTGTAGGACTTAAGAGCATCACTATTACTCTGACTAGCGATAATGGTTCTGCCGATTACTACGACACAATTAACTTTACGGCCACTGCCTCTGATTCAACGGCAACTGGTTTGGTAGAGGTTCGTGACGGCAGTAGCATCATAAAATCTTGCACCTTGGTCCAAGGTACCTGCACACTCTTTTATTATCGCTTAGCAGTAGGAACCCACAGCATGACTGCTTCCTATGCAGGTGACTCCACGCATGCCGGAAGTACTTCTGCTGTACTCACTCAAATCATTGCGGTTGCTCCTACTCATACCCAAATTACAAGTCTTGAAAATCCATTTTCTTATGGTTCGGGGTTGCAGATTGCCGCCACGGTGAGCGATAACGGAACCGGCCCAACCGGCACTGTGTTATTTGAAGAGCTTGTTGGTGGCAACGAGGTTTCACTTGGGGATTGCCAGTTATCAGGAAGTGTATGCG
>CAIWXY010000157.1 GCA_903916775.1 uncultured Actinomycetes bacterium | reverse complement strand
TTGAGCGGTGGGTGAATGCCAGTTGGCGCGCTCATGAACATCCCTGCTCAATGATCAGCTATTGCTACCGAACTGCCATGGCCGTACTTGCCGGAGTGGTCACCATTGAGTACATGCGCACCACCTACTCCAGTAACTGTCCAGGTTGTCAGGTCATCACTGAAGATCGCCGTATCTTCATCGATTCCAACGACGGATATGCCTTCGGGAGCCTTGAGAAACAACTCTGCAGCACTATCCGGAATCCACTTAAAAAATTTGTTGTAATGGGGGATGGTTCGGATGTGAGAGACGAGATTGAGACCGGGCGAACCCTCACTCTTCATCTTTCGAAAATTTGGAATGTCAGGACCCAGTGCCATCGCACCTGCGCTACAACCCGCAAGTGAACTCCCATCGCGCCAATTTCTTTCAATGGCCTCCCATACGGGAGTACCGATAAGCGTTTGAGCTAAATAATGAGGATCACCACCACTGAGATAGATCAATCCTGCGCCATTAATCTGTGCTGCTAAATCTTCACGCATCGCATCCTCGCGCGTATAAACCGGTAGATAAATTTGTTCAGCGCCGATACGCGCCGCTTGCTCTGCGCCAAGTCGTTCCCAATGCGCTAGACGTTCGCTACTTTCACGGCCAGCAGCTGTCGCTAGTTGGACGTACCTGCGAGATGGTCCGAGCGCGAGCATGCCCGCCTCGAACTCCTGCATGATGGGCAGATATTCACCTGACCCAACGAGCGCGATTCTTCCTGGCCGCTTCATGACACAACCGTACTCCTTTAGGCATTGACGCGAACCTTCTAGAAATGTTGTCCAGCTACTATGGAGCAATGCCACGCTCGCGCTCCCAGCTGAGAATATTGGGCCAAGCGCTCTGGCTAGGCTTGCGAAGTTGTGGCGGCCCCGTTCGACACTTACAAATTTTCGATAAAAAGTTCGTCCAAGAATCTTCGCAGTTAAGCCAATCCGAATTTAGCGGCCTCGTCTCCCTCGCATCGCTCTTGCCCGGTCCCACAAGTAGTCAGGTGGGCATGGCGATTGGATCGGAGCTAGGCGGACTACTCGGTGCGTGTGCATTCTGGCTGGGTTTCACTTTGCCCTCATTCTTAATTATGTACGCGCTATCCCTCGCGCCAGTCTCGCGAATTACAAGTCATTCATGGCTGCTCTGGGTGATCAAAGTTGGCATATTGCTCATCGTCCTTAAGGCACTCGGCGGATTAGCCAAACGATTTGCAACCCAACGCCCGCAACAAGTGATATCTGTCGTTGCTTTCTTTTACTTTCTCTTCATTTCTAATCCTTATTTACAGCTCGTGGGCTTGGTTGTAGCAGCAATTGTTGGATCACTTTTCATTGAGACCAAGGTTCAAACATTTAATCTCACCAAAAAAGGTATTAGTCGAAGGGCTGCACTAATTCTCTTTGTGACTGCCATTGCACTCATTGCGATTTCTCCATTGCTTGTCAGTCATTCGCATTGGCACATGCAGACGCTTGGAACATTTCTTCAAGTAGGTTCTCTCGCATTTGGCGGTGGTCATGTGATTCTGCCGTTACTTCAGAGTCGACTAATCTCGACTCATCTCATTGCGAGTGGAATTTTTGCGAGTGGATATTTGGTTGCCCAAATATTGCCCGGGCCACTTTTTGCTTTAGCTGCGTTTATCGGCGCAGAGAGCGGACAGGCACCACATGGCTTCTTGGGTGCTGTTGAAGCGACCTTTGGCATATTTCTCCCCGGTGGCCTCTTGATGCTCAGCGGCACATATTTCTGGAAGAAATGGAGTCGAAGCGCTAAGTTTCTGAGCGCCGTCGGTGGTGTGAACGCAGCCGTATTGGGCTTATTGGCCGTGGCCTGCATCGACATCATTCGCCTGCATTGAGCCTTTTAGCCACGAATTTCTGAATTTCTCGGCTGCTTCAAGCAAGTTATACTTAAGCCAGTTCTCGGGGTCGGTGTAAATCCGAACCGGCAGTTACAGTCTGCGACCCGTTGGTAGCCAACTAACGGTGGACTTGGTGAAATTCCAAGACCGACAGTTAAAGTCTGGATGAGAGGGAACTATAAGGTGCGATCACTCGTACCTTTATTGCGCTATTCCATGCTCTCGCGTGGTCCGCAATCTACCCCGGGGTTACACGACCGGGAGGCTAGAAATTACTACCAACGTTCACTACAACGCCGCGATGAAACGCGCGATTGTTTTGGCTGCCCTGGGTCAAGGAAGCACTGGCTCAAATCCAGTTGTTGGATCAGCAATCATTGACGCTGATGGCAACATCATCTCCGAAGGATTCCATGCTGGCGGTGACCACGCAGAAGTCGTTGCGATTAAAAACGCGAAGAACATTCCCGCAGGTTCAACTATCGTTGTGACTCTTGAGCCGTGCAATCACACCGGCAAGACAGGTCCATGCACTCAAGCAATTATCGATGC
>CAIWXY010000156.1 GCA_903916775.1 uncultured Actinomycetes bacterium | reverse complement strand
GATCGTCTGGGCAGCGAGAGCGGACCAATTGTGGATCAAGAAGGTAATACAGTTGGCGAGCATCAAGGTGCGTATACATACACAATTGGACAACGCCGAGGACTGGGCTTGAGCGTCCCGACAGTTGATGGTTCGCCACGATATGTTCTTAAAATTGAACCCAAAACCAATACCGTAGTTGTTGGCGCTAAAGAAGATCTTGCAATTTCGAAAATAGTGGGCGAAAAGCCAATCTGGTGTGGCCCTATGCCAACAGCTGGCCTTGCGCATAGGGGATTCGCACAAATTCGTGCGCACGGCTCACCGCTTGCCTGCACCTATACGGTGAGTGAAAGTTCGATCCAAGCGCAGCTTGATGAGCCGCTATTCGGACTGGCCAGAGGCCAAGGTCTCGTCATCTATGACGGCGATCGCGTTGTTGGCTCAGCAACCGTGAGTGACACAGAGTAATTTTTGAACGTGGCTAAATCTTCGTCATCAGTCGATGCGGCAACTCGCGTTGCCCGGCTCCGTGAGGAAATCCGAGATCACCAATTTCGCTATTACGTTCTCGATAATCCAATTATGAGCGATGCCGAATTTGATGGCTTACTCCGTCAGTTGCAAGAGTTAGAAGAAGCTCACCCAGAACTCAAGAGCTCTGATTCACCAACCGTGACCGTTGGTGGGGGTTTCGCTACCGCATTTGAGCAACGCGACCACATTGAGCGAATGATGAGTTTGGACAATGTATTTAGCATTGAAGAGTTAGTCACCTGGTTTGATCGTGTTGATAAGGGAATCGAAAGTGGTGCTAAGAACTCTTGGCTCTGTGAAGTGAAGGTTGATGGCTTAGCAATTAATCTGCTTTATCGCGATGGAAAATTGGTGCAGGCTCTTACGCGCGGCAATGGTGTTACTGGCGAAGATGTCACGCTCAATGTAAAAACTATCAGTGCGATTCCGCACGAGCTTAAGGGCAGCGGTTTCCCAGCTGTACTAGAAGTTCGCGGCGAAGTCTTCTTTCCCATCGCAGATTTCAATGAATTTAATCGCAAGATTCAAGAAGAAGGTAAGCAGGCGTTCGCGAATCCTCGCAATGCGGCTGCTGGATCGCTTCGCCAGAAAGATCCTCGGGTCACTGCAGGTCGGCCGTTATCGATGGTTGTCCATGGCGTAGGTGCCTGCGAAGGCGTTACTTTTGCAACTCAAGCAGAGGCTTATGAACAACTTGGGGCTTGGGGACTGCCGATTAGCAAGCGTTATAAAGTGGTTGATAGCCGAGCCAAAGTTACCGAATTCATTGAGTATTACGGTCTGCATCGTCATGACGTAGAGCACGAGATAGATGGCACGGTCATCAAAGTTAATGAGATTGCTGTTCAGGACGAACTCGGCTTCACATCACGTGCACCGAAATGGGCGATCGCGTTCAAGTACCCACCCGTAGAAGTCACTACCCGCTTACTGGATATCAAAGTGAGTGTGGGGCGCACGGGTCGAGTTACGCCGTTTGCCTATATGGAGCCTGTTGTTGTTGCAGGATCAACAGTGACAAATGCAACGCTGCATAATCAGGAAGAGGTTATCCGTAAAGGTATTTTGATTGGCGACACAGTCATTATCCGTAAAGCCGGAGATGTGATCCCGGAAGTTGTTGGACCTGTTATCGAGAAGAGAACTGGCAAGGAGCGAGAGTTTGTCATGCCAGAGAGATGTCCTGATTGCGGCACTGTTCTGCGCGCGATGAGTGAGGGAGATGTTGATTTACGTTGCCCCAATTCGCAATCGTGTCCCGCACAATTGCGTGAGCGGATTTTTTACATCGGTTCACGAGCCGCGCTGGATATTGATGTCCTTGGGTTTGAAGCTGCAAGCGCGTTATTGGAATCTGGTCTGATTAGCGATGAGGGAGATCTCTTCGCTCTGACTAAATCAGCGCTAGCTAAATCTGAATTTTTCACAAAGAAGGATGGCACGCTGGGGGCTCAGGCGGATAAATTCCTTGCTGCCCTTGAGGCCGCCAAAAACTGTCCGCTCTGGCGCGTGATTGTTGCGTTGTCGATCCGACATGTTGGCCCAACCGCCGCGCAGAGCCTGTCAAAGAGTTTTGGTTCCCTTGATGCAATCACGCAGGCAACCGCTCAGGAGTTAGCTGCTGTTGATGGTGTTGGCGAAATAATTGCAGAGTCAATTATTGAGTGGTTTGACGTTGATTGGCATAGGGCGATCATCGCTAAGTGGAAAAAGGCCGGGGTTGCCTTTGATCATGTGGATGTGAATCTGGCGCCACAGACTTTGGCTGGCCTTACGCTGGTGGTTACAGGTTCACTTGAGTCATTTACTCGAGATGGCGTGGATGAAGTCATTACGGCGCACGGCGGCAAAGCCAGCTCTTCGGTCTCTAAAAAGACTAGCTATGTGGTGGTGGGGGATTCTCCAGGATCAAAAGCCAGCAAGGCGGCTGAACTAGGTGTCCCAATTCTCAATGAGGCTGCGTTCAAGCAATTGCTTGCTAGCGGCGAGGATGGGTTAAAGTAAGGGCATGTTGAACATCTTCCGTGCAACCCGCTTCCTTGCTGAGAGCCACGTTATTGTGCGCCACGAGCCAGCTTCACCAGTGTTCTTTGGTGTCTTTGCCTTCGCAATTTTAGCTGTCCTGCTTTACCTCGTACTTCGCCTAGACCGGGACTAAGACAATCTCAAAAGTAGGAATTCTTGGCGGGACTTTCGATCCGATCCATCGAGGTCATTTACACATCATCGAATCCGTAGCCAATCAATTTGATTCCATTATGGTCATGCCTGCAGGCAACCCATATATGCGAGCAGCTGCTCCTGTCGCCAATGGATACGACCGAGTCGAAATGTGTACTCGTGCGTTAGAAGATCTTCCAGAATATTTGCAAGAAAAAGTTGTGCTCACAGATCTTGAGGTTCGTCGCGAGGGTCCCACCTATGCGATCGATACCTTGACCCAGCTCAAGCCATTTTTTCCGCAAGATACTTTCACTCTGATTCTCGGAAGCGATGCTGCTGCAGGTTTTGATAAATGGCACAAAGTTGCTGAACTCAAGAAATTGGTCGAGATCTTGGTCGTGAAGCGTCCAGGGGAAGCTGCAAACAAATCAGGGTTTGCAGAAGTTGAGATAGACGCTTTAGATATTTCAGCCACACAGATCCGCGAGATTCTCGAAGCTGGCAAAGACGCATCACCATATATTTCCGATTCAGTGCTGGACTACATCAAGGAGCGTGGGCTTTATGGCTGCAAGTGAGAAAGTACGAGCCATTACCCAAGTAGCGGCTACAGCAATTGCTGAAAAATTAGGAACCGATATCGTCGCTCTTGATATGACCGAGCAGATGGTCCTTTCAGAAGTTTTTCTTATCGCTACTGGCGCAAGTGAGCCACAAGTAGAAGCGATTGCCGATGAGGTTTTCAAGAAGCTAGCCGAGATTGGCGAGAAGCCGATCCGCAAAGAAGGCAAGGGTCAATGGGTCTTGCTCGATTACTCTGATCTTGTCGTGCACATTCAGACCGCCGAGCTGCGCAACTATTACATGCTCGATCGCCTCTGGAATGACTGCCCACGAATCCCGCTGGATATATCTGAGGAGCGTTAGGCCTTTAAAAGGTATTAAGATACGGAACTGATTTACTCGATTTTTAACCGGGAATTACCGGATGAATTGGGGCTGTGGCGCAGCTGGTAGCGCACCTGCATGGCATGCAGGGGGTCAGGGGTTCAAGTCCCCTCAGCTCCACCAATTTTTTCGAGATAAGATCGCCCAATGCATGAGGCCTATGACTTTGCCGCGATTCAAGAGAAGTGGCTCCCGGTGTGGGATGAGATCCAACCCTTCAAATCAGGTCGCGCAGATGACCCTCGTCCCAAGAAGTATGTCTTGGATATGTTCCCCTACCCATCAGGTGATCTGCACATGGGTCACGCAGAGGCGTATGCCCTCGGCGATGTAATTGCTCGTTACTGGGTCCAAAAAGGATTCAACGTCATGCATCCCATTGGTTGGGACTCCTTTGGGCTACCTGCCGAGAATGCAGCTATTAAGCGTGGATCAGATCCACGCGCGTGGACCTATGAAAATATTGCAATCCAAAAAGCATCTATGCGTCGCTATGCATGTTCCTTCGACTGGGATCGGACGCTGCACACCTCTGACCCCGAGTACTACAAGTGGAATCAATGGCTCTTCCTTGAGTTCTACAAAAAGGGTCTGGCATATCGCAAAGACTCTGCCGTTAACTGGTGCCCAAGTTGTCAGACGGTGCTGGCTAACGAGCAGGTAGTTGCTGGACTATGCGAACGTTGTGATACCGCAGCCACAAAAAAGAAGCTCAATCAGTGGTACCTAAAAATTACTGATTACGCTGATCGTCTCCTTGATGACATGGATCAGCTCGAAGGCGCATGGCCTGAAAAAGTTTTGATGATGCAGCGCAACTGGATTGGTCGCTCACAAGGAGCCGAGGTTCAGTTTGAGATCGAGGGCCGCGCCGAGCCCGTCACCATTTACACAACTCGTCCAGACACCCTTTATGGCGCAACTTTCATGGTTGTCGCTGTAGATAGCGCACTCGCCGCAGAGCTTGTTGCGGGTTCCTCGGTCGAGAGTGAATTTAATTCATATTTGGAAGAGACCAAAGCTGCTAGCGATATCGATCGATTAGCAACCGATCGCCCCAAAAGTGGCGTATTCCTTGAGCGTTATGCAATCAATCCAGTTAATGGCGAGCGTCTGCCGATCTGGGCCAGTGATTATGTCCTCGCTGATTACGGCACCGGTGCGATTATGGCTGTTCCGGCTCACGATCAACGCGACTTAGATTTCGCGAAAGCGATGAAGCTGGATGTAAAAGTTGTTGTTGAGTCAGGCGAAGAAGATCCTGCGATCACAGGAATCGCAACTACGGGTTCAGGCACGCTGATTAATTCAGGCTCGCTCAATGGCCTCACAAAAGAAGAAGCGATTACTGCTATCGTCAAAGACTTAGAGGCCAAGGCTTTAGGTAAGAGCGCAAAGAACTATCGCTTGCGTGACTGGCTCATCTCACGCCAGCGTTACTGGGGCACGCCTATTCCTATTATTCATTGCGAAAAGTGCGGGGAAGTCCCGGTTCCGCAAGATCAGCTTCCAGTAG
>CAIWXY010000155.1 GCA_903916775.1 uncultured Actinomycetes bacterium | reverse complement strand
GCCGACGACCTTCGCATACTTAGCCAAGACGCCTCGACGGTACTTGTGTGGCAGAGGCGCCCACCCTTCTCGACGAGCATGGAGCACACTCTCATCAACCAGGAGATCGAGCTTCTGGTTCTTGATATCAATTCTTACAAGATCGCCATCCTTGATGAACGCGATCGGTCCCCCTTCGACAGCTTCTGGCGCAACGTGACCTACGCATAGTCCGGTGCTACCGCCAGAGAAGCGACCATCGGTCAGAAGCAGAGTGCTCTTGCCCAAGCCGGCGCCCTTAATTGCTCCAGTGATCATCAGCATCTCGCGCATTCCAGGTCCACCTTTAGGGCCTTCATAGCGGATGACGACTACATCGCCAGCTTTAATTGTTCCATTTTCAAGAGCTTCCATCGCGGACTGCTCGCGTTCAAAAACTCGAGCTGGACCTTCGAAGAAATCAACGCCGACTCCAGCGGTCTTACAGACTGCGCCTTCAGGAGCAAGTGAGCCGTGAAGAATTGTGATTCCACCACCTGCTGAGAGTGGGTCCTTGATGGAGTGAAGGACATCGCCATCTGCATCGAGTGGAGTGAGCTCTGCCAAATTCTCTGCCATCGTCTTACCTGTTACGGTCAAGCAATCTCCATGCAAGAAGCCTGCATCAAGAAGTGCGCGAAGTACAACAGGAATACCGCCAACACGATCAATGTCAGTCATGACGTACTTGCCGAAAGGCTTGAGGTCGCCAAGAAGTGGCGTGCGCTCACTGATACGTTGGAAATCTGCAAGCGTGAGATCTACTTCGGCTTCATTTGCGATTGCGAGCAAATGAAGTACTGCGTTGGTTGACCCACCGAGTGCCATAACAACTGTAATTGCGTTTTCGAATGCTTTCTTGGTCAAGATGTCACGAGTAGTGATTCCTTGGCGAATAAGCTCAACAACAGCGGCGCCAGCTTTGACTGCATAATCATCACGACGACGATCAACCGCTGCTGGTGAAGCTGAGCCAGGAAGTGAGAGGCCGATCGCTTCTCCAACAGCAGCCATGGTGTTTGCTGTATACATGCCTCCGCATGCACCTTCACCTGGGCAGATTGCGCGCTCGATCTGGTCGACTCGCTCTTTAGTGATTAATCCACGTGCACATGCGCCAACAGCCTCAAATGCATCAATGATCGTGACATCTTTGCCATCTACTTGGCCTGCGAGAGTTGAGCCTGCATAAACAAATACGCTCGCGACATCGATACGCGCAGCAGCCATCATCATGCCAGGCAATGACTTATCGCAACCGGCAAATGTCACCATGCCATCAAGACGCTCTGCTTGCATCACGGTCTCAACAGAGTCTGCAATTACTTCGCGAGAGACGAGTGAGTAGTGCATACCCTCGTGTCCCATAGAAATTCCATCAGATACAGAAATAGTTCCAAATTGCATGGGGAAACCGCCAGCATCGATCACACCTTTGCGAGATGCTTTGGCGAGGCGATCAAGTGAGAGATTGCACGGAGTAATTTCATTCCACGAAGATGCGATACCGATCTGTGGCTTCACAAAATCTTCATCTTGCATTCCAACAGCGCGCAACATGCCGCGAGCTGGAGCACGCTCTAGACCATCTGTTACCAAGCCAGAGCGAGGCTTCATCTTGTTCACTGGATTTTTCTCATCACTCATGGCTATCGTCCTTTTCCTAGATTTAACCTTGACCCAGATGCTTCAACAGAAGCTCACGTACCTTTGCGGCATCAGCTTGACCGCCAGTTGCCTTCATAACTGCTCCGATAAGTGCACCGGCTGCTGGCAGATTGCCACCGCGTACGCGCTCTGCTGTATCTGGTTGGGCGGCAATAGCTGCTTCGATTGCAACCATGAGTGCGCCATCATCAGAGACAACTTTAAGTCCTCGCTTATCGATAACTTCGCGCGGAGTGCCTTCGCCACCAACGACACCTTCAACAACTTGGCGCGCCAATTTATCGGTCAACTCACCAGATTCGATGAGTGCGATAACTTCGGCTACCTGAGCTGGTGTGATCAGAGAGGTAGGTGCAACTTCACGTTCATTAGCGAGGCGAGATACTTCACCGAGCCACCATGAACGAGCACGAGTCGGTTCTGCTCCCAAACCGATTGTCTCCTCAACGACATCAAGGAGTTCGGCATTAACCATGGCTTCCATCTCTTTGGCTGGAACGTTCCATAGCTCTTGTAGGCGCTTGCGACGAGTAGATGGTTTTTCAGGCAAACTCGCGCGCAACTCTTCAATCCATTGGGCAGCTGGTGCCACTGGAACGAGATCTGGCTCTGGGAAGTAGCGGTAATCCTCGGCCTGCTCTTTTGAGCGACCTGAACGTGTCTGACCACTCTCCTCTTGGAAGTGACGAGTCTCTTGAACGATACGTTCCCCGGCCTCGAGTCGATTGGATTGGCGAATAACTTCACCGATCACAGCTCGCTCGACTGAGCGTAGAGAGTTAACGTTCTTAGTTTCAGAACGTGTTCCTAATTCGTTGCTACCGACAGGTGCGAGCGAGAGGTTAACGTCGCAACGCATCGAGCCTTGCTCCATCTTCACATCTGAGACTGCGAGTGAGCGGAGAATGTCGCGAAGTTCTGTGACATAAGCACGCGCAACTTGTGGCGCATACTTGCCGGTTCCGCCAACAATCTTGGTCACGATTTCAACTAGCGGGATGCCAGCTCGGTTGTAATCAAGGAGCGAGTAGTCAGCGCCATGAATACGACCAGTAGCTCCACCAACGTGAAGTGATTTGCCGGTGTCTTCTTCCATGTGAACGCGTTCGATTTCAACACGAAATTGTTTTGGACCCTCATCGGTTTCGATCTCTACATCGAGATAACCGTTTACGCAGATCGGCTCGTCGTATTGCGAGGTCTGGAAATTCTTAGGCATATCTGGATAGAAATAGTTCTTGCGAGCAAATCGACTAAATGGCGCAATTGAACAATTGAGGGCCAGGCCGATCAGAATTGAACTCTCGATCGCTTTCGCATTGACCACGGGTAGTGCGCCAGGTAGACCGAGACAGATTGGGCAGGTTTGAGTATTAGGTGAAGCACCGAATTCTGTTGCGCATCCGCAGAACATCTTTGACTTGGTGTTGAGCTCTACGTGGACTTCAAGCCCCAAAGTTGGCTCGTACTTAGCTACTGCTTGATCGTAATTAAGCGCCATGTTAGTTACCTGCCAATGTTGGAGCTTGTGAGAGCAATGTGTGGCCCCACTTAGAGACGAGCGCTGCTTCCAAAGTACCGCCGACTTGATACATCAAGTCATCGCGCATTCCTGGAGACATAATTTGAAAACCAACAGGAAGCCCATCTTCAGGAGCAAGTCCACATGGAAGTGACATTCCGCCGATACCAGCTAGGTTGACTGGAATTGTGGCGATGTCGTTGAGATACATAGCTAGAGGGTCATCGGTGTTCTCCCCCAACTTGAATGCAGTGGTTGGGCAGGTAGGAGAAACGAGAACATCTACATGTGCGAAAGCGGCATCAAAATCACGCTTTACGAGCGTGCGAACTTTCTGAGCCGAACCATAATATGCATCGTAATATCCAGATGAGAGCGCATAAGTACCGAGAATGATTCGGCGTTTAACTTCGGCACCAAATCCTTCATGACGAGTCAGACTCATGACCTCTTCGGCACTACGGGTTCCATCATCGCCAATGCGAATTCCATAACGCATAGAATCAAAGCGAGCCAAGTTTGATGAAGCTTCACTTGGTGCGATGAGGTAGTACGCAGCTAGACCGTAATCGAAGTTAGGACAAGACACTTCGACGATCTGCGCTCCGGCCTTTACCAATTCTTCAAGAGCTTCTTCAAAGCGCTGACGCACACCTGCCTGGAAACCTTCGCCAAGAAGTTCCTTAACGACGCCAATCTTGAGTCCTTTAACATCAAGCTTCTTTGCAGCAGCAACCACGTGTGGCACTGGAGCATTGATTGATGTTGAGTCCATCTGGTCATAACCTGCGATCGCTTCGTGCAAGAGAGCGGTATCAAGAACTGTGCGGGCGCAAGGTCCGGCTTGATCCAAACTTGAAGAGAAAGCAATCAGGCCATAACGAGAAACCCCGCCATATGTTGGCTTCACTCCTACAGTTCCGGTGACAGCTGCAGGTTGACGGATAGATCCGCCAGTATCTGTTCCAATAGCAAGCGGTGCTTCGAATGCAGCGAGCGCAGCAGCAGAGCCACCACCAGAACCGCCCGGGATACGAGTGAGATCCCATGGGTTGTGCGTATTTCCGTATGCAGAATTTTCGGTAGATGAGCCCATTGCGAATTCATCCATATTGGTCTTACCTAAGATGACAACGCCAGCATCCTTAAGCTTCTTAACAACTGTTGCGTCATACGGCGGACGCCATCCTTCGAGCATCTTGGAACCTGCAGTTGTAGGAACGCCTTGCTGAGCCAGGACATCTTTAAGTGCGAGTGGCACACCTGCAAGAGGTGCGAGTTTTTCGCCGCGAGCGCGCTTGGCATCGACTTCGGCAGCTTGGGCTAGAGCGCCATCTTTATCGAGGTGCAAGAAAGCATGGACAGCTGGCTCGACAGCTTCGATCTGCGCAAAATGCGCATTGGTGAGCTCAACAGAAGTCGTGCTGCCAGCAATAAGCGCCTCTGACATCTGCGCGGCGGTTGAGTGAATAGTTATATCTGACATTTCTTATTCCTCACCCAAAATTTGTGGAACTTTAAAGCGCTCTTCAGCCTGGGCTGGCGCTCCTGAAAGTGCCTGCGCGTTAGTCAGACTTGGTCGCACTTCATCGGACCGGAAAACATTGTTGACGGGAAACGGATGAGATGTCGGCGGAACATCGCTAGCAGCCGCCTCCTGAACACGAGCAACGGCGCCAAGGATGGCCCCGAGTTCGCTCACTAGGTGGTCAAGCTCCCCCTCGTTCATATCGATACGAGCCAGCTTTGCCAGGTGGGCAACATCTTCACGCGAAATAGCAGCCATAGGTAAACCTTATCCTGACTAGAGAAGTACGAGATCGTCCCTATGTACGAGCTCTCGCTCATACTCAGGACCCATAGCCTGACCTAATTCCTTTGTGGTCCGGCCAAGTAGTGCTGGAATTTCTGCAGAATCAAAGGCAACAAGCCCTCGGGCGATTACTTCTCCTTTGGGTGAGACCAGTTCCACGGTATCGCCTGCAATAAAATCTCCACTTACAGCCGTAACTCCGATTGGCAGGAGAGATGTGCCACGCTCGCGAATAGCTGTTGTGGCGCCAGTATCCAAGATCAGCTTGCCGTGGGGGGTTGCAGCATGCGCTAGCCATAGGAGTCTTGATGGCTTGTGATCTTTTACAGGATGAAAAATTGTCCCGACATCGCTGCCATTCATGGCATCAACAAGTTGATCCAAAGTCGTCAATAACATTGAGACTCCGGCACTCGTTGCAATCTTGGCTGCTTCGATCTTTGTGACCATTCCGCCGCTGCCTACGCCAGAAGAACCAACGCCACCGATTTCAATATCGCCAAGGCGGGCGGCATCT
>CAIWXY010000154.1 GCA_903916775.1 uncultured Actinomycetes bacterium | reverse complement strand
CTGCTTAATTGCTTCTTCTGCTGCATTAAGTGATTGGGCTTGGATGCGATGCAAGCGCTCAGTTTCAGAAATTGCAGTTCCGAGCCATCCGCGGAAGTTTGCGATCTCAGACGTTGCTTCACCGACCATGCGTTCTGCTTCGCGCTTTGCAGTTGCAGTTGTGGCTGCAGCTTCCCGACGCTTGGCTTCGGTCAAACTTTCGATACGAGATTGTGCTTGCGCCATCGCTTCTTCTGCTTGAGCCTCTGCAGCGGTGAGTACTTTGCGAGCGCGTGATTCTGCGCCACCGAGAAGTTCTTTTACTTTGAGCTGAGCATCGTTAATCGCAGCACTGGCTGAGCGAGTCGCATCATTCATGGCCTTGGAAGCGATTGCTGCTGCTTTGGCTTCGCGGCTCTGCGCAGTCTTAATGAGATTCATCGCAGTTTCGGTTGCGAGGATTTCAAACTCTTCTTTGGTCAGACTGGTGATGTCACGGCGTGCGCGAAGATCAGCCAGCTGTGCCTCTAATTGACGGATGCGCTCGAGCGAAGATTCTGAGCCCTCTGATGAATTGCCAGGCTTGCTCTCGGTGCTCTTAAAGCCAACCCAAGATAGGAATTTTTTATCGCTCATGGAGCAATTCTAAGGGGGGGAAACCCGAGTGCGGGAGGTGGGACTTGAACCCACACGTCCGAAGACACAGGTTCCTAAGACCTGCGTGTCTGCCATTTCACCACTCCCGCTGGAGTGTTACTGCGTAAACGTGCTGCAGTAGAACAGGGGTAAGGGTAATCGGTGAAGAGCTACTTAACCAAACCGAGCGCTCTACAGGCCTAATCGGAGCGTAAGTATCACTCGCCCCGATACTCTTACGCCTGTGAGTGAGCTTTCTATTCAAGATGAGCTAGGAGTCGCGATTCTGCGTGCCTTGGCTGCTATGGTCGAGTCAGGTGAGCTCCCAAGCGGAGTGAGCTTGCCCGATGCCATCACACTCGATCGTCCGAAAAATCGCGATCATGGGGACTATGCGACCTCAGTTGCGCTCGCTTTAGCCAAACCGGCCGGGGTGCCACCGCGTGACGTTGCGCTCTCTATTCAAAAGCACCTAGAAGCCGATGCTTCACTCAAAGGGGTTCTCAAAACTGTTGAAATTGCGGGGCCTGGATTCCTTAATCTGACCCTCGATACCGCAAGTCAGGCTGAGATTGTCGCTGCGATCCTCAGCGCTGGTAAAAAATTCGGTCACGGCAAGGTTCTCGATGGCGTCTCTATTAATTTGGAATTTATCAGCGCTAACCCAACTGGCCCCCTTCACCTAGGGCATACCCGCTGGGCAGCTGTGGGAGATGCGCTTGGACGCTTGCTCAGCGCAGCTGGTGCAAAAGTCACGCGCGAGTTCTATATCAATGATCGCGGCAATCAGATGGATCTCTTCGGTGCGTCATTGCGCGCAGCTGCTCTTGGAGAACCCACTCCGGAAAACGGATACCACGGCGGCTATATTCAGGATTTGGCGACCGAAGTTGTAGCGCAACATCCAGAGTATGTAGGGCTCGACGAGGCAGCAGGCACTGCAGCATTTCGCGATGCCGGTTATGCGCTGCAGTTGGCCCAACAGCAATCAGTGCTTGCAACTTTTAGAACACATTTCGATATTTGGTTCTCAGAGAAAAGTTTGTACGAAAACAATTTCTTTAATCACTGCCTAGATCGCCTCAAGGAACAAGGCCACGTATTCATGGATGGTGGCGCGACCTGGCTTCGCACCACAGATTTTGGTGATGATAAAGATCGCGTCATGATCAAATCAGATGGTGCTCATGCATATTTTGCATCGGACTCTGCGTATTACATCAGCAAGCGAGAGCGTGGATTTGATGTCCTGATCTACATGCTGGGCGCGGATCATCACGGGTATGTCAATCGCCTCAAAGCAATTGCGGCATGTGCAGGAGATGACCCTGAGTACAACATTGATGTCTTGATCGGACAACTCGTAAAAATTATGGAAGGCGGCGAAGAGATCAAACTCTCTAAGCGCGCTGGCACAATTATTACGCTCGAAGAGTTGGTTGAAAAAGTTGGCGTAGATGCTGCTCGCTACACCCTTATTCGCTATCCGGTAGAGACTCCAATGGTGATGGATGTTGATTTGCTGCGCAGCCGCACCAATGAAAATCCTGTTTATTATGTTCAGTATGCACATGCTCGTATTTGTGCAGTGCTGCGCAATGCTGCCGATCTTGGGATTGCTTATGGTGCCTCAGTATTTAAGCCAGAACTACTTGTCCACGAACGTGAACGCGAACTCATGGGCTCACTCGCAGAATTTCCTCGCATGCTCGCACACGCTGCGCAGCTGCGCGAACCACACCGCATCGCTCGCTATGTTGAAGAATTAGCTGCTGTTTATCATCGTTTCTACGCTGATTGTCGCGTTCTCCCAATGGGCGATGAGCCTGCCTCTGATCTTCACAGCGCCCGTGCAACTCTCTGCCAAGCCACTGCCCAAGTTGTCGCTAACGCGCTAGAACTGTTAGGCGTAGAAGCACCGGAGAAGATGTAGCCATGAGCGAATTTTCATCGAAAGTATTTTCGAGCCACTCGAATTTCACACCAGGTCATTTGATGATCGGGGGAGTAAGCGCTACCCAACTCGCGGCTGAATTTGGTACTCCACTTTTTGTTATCGACGAGGCAGATTTCTTTGGTCGAGCAACAGCGTGGCGAGATGCACTCCAAGGCGCTTTTGGTGATCGCGCAGGAACTGTTTACTATGCAGGAAAATCTTTTCTCTGTAAAGAGATCACTCGATGGCTCGATGTTGTCGGAATCGGCCTAGATGTTTGCACTGGCGGTGAGTTAGCGGTTGCAAAAGCAGCTAATTTCCCAATGTCTCGCGTTGAGATGCATGGCAACAACAAATCTGAATCAGAGATTCGTAGTGCGATAGAAGCTGGCGTTGCAACCATCGTGATTGATTCCTTTATGGAGATCGACCGCGTAGGTGCGATCGCAAAAGAGCTAGGCAAAACCCAGCGAGTATTTTTAAGACTCACTCCTGGCGTCGAAGCGCACACCCACGAATTCATTTCGACAGCTCACGAAGATGTGAAGTTTGGCTTCTCGATAGCAAGTGGAGCTGCATGGAAAGCGATTGCAGAAGTTTCCTCATGTGAAAGTTTGGAACTTGCAGGATTCCACTCACATATCGGTTCCCAAATTTTTAACTCAGAAGGATTTGCTGCTGCTGCGCAAAAGTTAATTGCACTCCTTGCGCAGTATCGTGATGAATATAAAAAAGAATTGCCTGAACTAGATCTTGGTGGGGGATACGGCATTGCATATCTGCCCGATCAAGAGACACTTGTTCCAGCAACTGTTCTTACGGAGTTGGCTGCAGTCGTGAAAGCGCAATGCGCTGCCCACGGCTTGGCGGTACCGATGATCTCGATTGAACCTGGTCGCGCAATTGTTGGTCCGACAACCACCACTCTTTACACAGTAGGCACCACCAAAGATGTCACTCTGGATGATGGCGCAATTCGTCGCTATGTCTCGGTCGATGGCGGAATGTCAGACAATATTCGCCCAGCGCTTTATGACGCCGAATATCACGCAATCATCGCCAACCGCAGCAGCGATGCCCCAACGGTCAATACCCGCGTTGTCGGCAAGCATTGCGAAAGTGGTGACATTGTTATCCGCGCAATCGATTTGGCAGCAGATTGCGGACCCGGTGATCTTTTGGCTATTCCAGCCACTGGTGCATATGGGCGCTCAATGGCGAGCAATTACAACCACATTCCACGCCCGGCTGTGGTGGCTGTTATCGACGGAAAAGCCCGCTTAATAGTCCGCCGTGAGAGCCACGAGGATTTATTGGCGTTGGATATCTAACAATCTTTGAGATACTTCTCCAGCTACTTAGTTAAGACTTACCGGCCAAACGGCCAAGAATGAGGATGTGAACCGATGAGCAACGATCGCGTACTACGCGTCGGTCTGCTCGGTGCTGGCCATGTTGGCGCTGAAGTTTTCCGCTTGATGATCGCAAACCAGGATGACCTTGCTGCCCGCTCTGGCGTGGGCCTTGTTATCACTCGTGTTGCTGTTCGCGAACTCAAGAGTGATCGTCCCGGCATTGATCGTGCGCTCCTAACAGATGATGCGGATTCAGTCGTCAGTGATCCAAACATTGATTTGATTATCGAGGTCATGGGCGGAATCGAGCCAGCTCGTTCCTTCATCCTCAAAGCCATGGAAAATGGCAAGGCGGTCGTGACTGCTAACAAAGCGCTGCTGGCAAAACATGGCGCCGAGCTATTTCATGCATCGGATTTAGCGGATGTTGATTTCTATTATGAAGCCGCAGTAGCTGGCGCAATTCCAATTTTGCGTCCACTAGCCGAAAGCTTGGTTGGTGATCACGTCGAGCGCGTGATGGGAATTATTAACGGAACAACCAATTACATCTTGACTCGCATGCACGAAGCAGGAGCAAGCTTTGAAGAAGCTCTGCACGAGGCTCAGGAATTGGGTTACGCAGAAGCAGATCCAACTGCCGATGTCGATGGTTTTGATGCTGGAGCTAAAGCAGCAATCTTGGCTGGCTTGGCATTCCACACTCAGGTAACCGACGAAGATGTTTATCGCGAAGGTATCCGTTCGATCACGGCAGATGATGTCAGCGTTGCAAAAGCTATGGGCTTTGTTATCAAGCTCCTCGCGATTGCCGAAGCGAATGAACTTCATGGCAGCGACGAGGAAACAATCTCAGTTCGCGTCCACCCAACGATGATTCCTGTAACCCACCCACTAGCAGCTGTGCGCGAATCTTTTAACGCCGTATTCGTGAAATGCGAATCAGCAGGCGAGTTGATGTTCTATGGTCGTGGCGCAGGTGGAACTCCAACAGCTTCAGCGATTTTGGGTGATCTGGTGGCCGTTGCCCGTAACCGTAACGAAGGTTCACTTGGGCCTACTGAAACTGACTACGCCGATCTCGATATTGCACCGCTAGGTGTGAGCCGTACTCGTTATTTGATCCGTATGGATGTTGCAGACGTCCCTGGCGTACTGGCCTCTGTGGCAAGTACCGTTGCTAAGAACGATGTTTCGATCATGACAGTACGACAAGAAGGTCGCGGCGGTGACGCAGAGCTGGTCGTGCTCACACACGTTGCGCGCGAAGATGCGCTAGCCAACACAGTCAAAGATCTGCGCAACCTCGATGTTGTCCAAAAAGTTGTCAGTGTTATCCGCGTTGAAGGAGTGTTGTAATGGGTCTATTCGATAAGAAGCAGAAGAGCCAGAGCGGCGCGCATCAGTGGCGCGGAGTGATCGAAGAGTATTTCGATCGTCTTCCAGTTTCTTCTAAGACTCCTATCGTCTCGCTCCGTGAAGGTGGCACTCCGCTCGTTCACGCAGGCGTCCTCTCGGAGATGCTCGGCAACGATATTTGGCTCAAAGTCGAAGGCGCTAACCCAACAGGTTCTTTTAAAGATCGCGGAATGACTATGGCGATCTCAAAGGCTGCAGAAGATGGTGCAAAAGCAGTTATCTGCGCATCAACCGGAAACACTTCTGCCTCTGCAGCTGCATATGCAACAAAAGCCGGAATGGTTCCAGTTGTTCTCGTACCTCAGGGCAAGATTGCAATGGGTAAGTTGGCGCAGGCGATCGCGCATGGCGCAACACTTCTTCAAGTTGATGGAAATTTTGATGATTGTTTGACTCTTGCTCGCGATCTGGCTGACAACTATCCAGTTGCGCTCGTGAACTCCGTGAACCCATTCCGTATCGAAGGACAAAAGACTGCAGCTTTCGAAGTCGTCGATCTTTTGGGCGATGCACCAGATTTGCATGTCTTGCCAGTAGGTAATGCAGGAAACATCACTGCATATTGGAAGGGTTACAAGGAGTACAACAAGGATCGCATCTCAACTAAGTTGCCACAGATGTGGGGATTCCAAGCTGCTGGTGCTGCTCCGATTGTTCTTAATCAAGTAGTCAGCGAGCCTGAAACTATCGCAACAGCTATCCGAATCGGTAATCCAGCTTCATGGGAGCAGGCAGTTGATGCTCGCGACAGCTCAGGTGGCTTGATCGATAGCGTCACTGATGAAGAAATTTTGAGCGCCTATCGCTTAGTTGCAGCTCGCGAAGGTGTTTTCGTTGAGCCATCATCGGCAGCCGGAATTGCTGGTCTCATCAAGAAGCAAGCACAAGGACAACTCCCTAAGGGTAAGAAGATTGTCATTACTGTTACAGGTAATGGCCTTAAAGATGTCGGTTGGATTCTTGATGGCGCTGCAGCCCCAACTGTTATTCCAGTAGACCTTACGGCAGCAGCATCTGCTATGGGCCTGAAGTAAGGGATACGCCAAAGAACTATGGTAACGAATCGTCTAACGTTTAAAGCGCAGATGGCACAAGTCAGTGTGCCGGCTAGTAGCGCCAATTTAGGTGCAGGCTTTGACACATTTGCGCTGGCGTTAGATATTCGCGATCGATATGCAGCTCAAATCTTGGATGATGCAACATTCGATGTGGATGTTAGTGGCGAAGGCGCAGACGAAGTTAAGCGCGATAAAAATCATTTAGTAATCAAGTCAATGATGCGCGGCTTTGAACACATGGGGCAGAAGCCAAAAGGATTAGCTCTTCGCGCCCTCAACGTCACACCACATGGACGAGGCTTAGGTTCATCATCATCTGCAATCGTTGGCGGATTAGCACTTGCACGAGAACTCGTTCTCGGTGGCGAGGAATATATGTCCGATGATGACATCATGATGATTGCTACAGAACTTGAAGGACACCCTGACAATGTTGCGGCGGCGCTTCGTGGCGGGGCAACAATTGCGTGGATGGAAGAACTCACGTTAGGTTCCACTGATACTGGCATTGGTATCGGACGCAGCATCAGCATTCCGGTAAATGCTCAGATCAAAGCTGTGGTCTTCATTCCAGAGAACACGCTTTCAACAAGCAAAGCACGCAAGCTTCTGCCTGGCACCGTTCCGCATCGCGATGCAGTGATGAACGCTTCACATGCCGCGCTTTTGTCGATTGCACTTTCTACTCGCCCCGATCTACTTTTTACGGCGACAGAAGATTTCTTACATCAGGGCTACCGCACCACAGGTTTTCCTAAGTCGATGGAGCTTGTGAACAAGCTGCGCAAGAGTGGGGTAGCGGCGATGATTTCGGGAGCTGGCCCATCTGTTTTGGCTCTCCACACGGGTGATGACGCCGCCGCTACTGCGATTATTGAGGCTGCGACCAGCGGTTTTAAGGCTCAGAGCGTCGCGATTTCACGCACAGGAGTGGAATAACACCTTTCGGTGTGCTACTTTTCTACTAGTCCAAACAGGTGAAATTCTCATTTCACGCAAGACTCTCGGACTTCACTCTCACACAAAAATCATTTCTTGTGAGCTAAAAAGAAAATGGATATAAAAACCACTAATGAGCGAAACAACCACACGCCCAGCTAAGGCTGCAGGCGAACTCGCTGGAATGCTCCTGCCTGAACTTAAGAAAGTTGCCGGTCAATTAGGCATCGAAGGCGCAGCAAAAATGAGCAAGGCCGATCTCGTCCAGTCGATCGGTGATCTACAAGCAGCTAACCGCGAAGCCGCAAAGGCCGAACGCGAAGCTCGTCGTGCAGAGCGTCAAGCCGCACGCGACAAGAAGAACAAGTCACCTAAGGGTGCGAGCTCCAACAACTCCGGTGCCGATGAAGGCTCCGAGAGCGAAGATGCTCCAGAAAAAGATTCCAACACCGGTAGCGAGAGCAGCGAATCGCAGCGTCGTGATTTCAACGAGCGCAATGGCGGCTCAGATCGCGGTGATCGAGGAGATCGCGGTGATCGTAATGGTCGTGATCGCAACGGTCGTCGTGATCGCAATGATCGCAGCCGTTTCCGTGATCGTGCAGAACGCGGAGAGCGTCAAGAGCGCGAGATCCAAATCTCTGAAGATGATGTTCTTCTTCCAGTTGGCGGAT
>CAIWXY010000153.1 GCA_903916775.1 uncultured Actinomycetes bacterium | reverse complement strand
TATCTGCAGTAATTGCGGATGTGAAGGCATGCGCGCAGTCGTATGACATCTTATTCAGGCGCTCACGAACTTGCGGTTCCACAACCATGTCGCTCTCGAAGAGAAGGCGAAATGCCTCGCCCTCGCGATTAATGAAATCAAAGTACGCGTTAACTGTAGCTAGGACTCGGCCAGCGTTATCTTTTGTCGATGCGACTGCGCCTTCGATTGCCTCGACCAAGCTTTGGCAATGGATATCAAGAACGGCCAAGTAGAGGTCTAATTTGGAAGGAAAATGTTGGTAAAGGACGGGCTTGCTTACATTCGCATGATCGGCAATCTCATCCATGGCTGCAGAGTGATAACCCGCGGCTGTAAAGACCTCAAGGGCGGCCGCAAGCAGAGTTGCGCGGCGTTCATCTCGTGGCAGGCGAACCTTTTCATCATTCATTAGCGCAGATCGTATCCCATGTTAGATACTTGGGGCATGGATAGCCCTCATACTCAGTTGCCCAGCAAACGTATTCTGCTCGTTCATGCGCATCCAGATGATGAAACTATCGGCAATGGGGCCACCATGGCGGCGTATCGAGCTGCAGGAGCAGCGGTTACGTTAGTGACATGTACACGCGGAGAAGAGGGCGAAGTACTCGTACCTGCACTCGCTCACTTAGCTGCAAGCGAAGATGATGAGCTTGGCGAATATCGAGTCGGTGAACTATCGCGCGCAATGCTGCACCTTGGCGTGAGTGATCACATATTTTTAGGAGCCCCTGCGCACAAATACCGCGATAGCGGAATGATTGGAACTGAACCAAATAATCGCCCGGATTGTTTTTGGCAGGCAGATCTCGAAGCCGTTGCGGCAGAACTTGTAGAGATTATTCGCGACAGGAAGCCTCACGTTCTTATTACGTATGATGAAAATGGTGGCTATGGCCACCCTGATCACATCAAGGCACACCTCACTGCAATGCGAGCTGCAGAGTTAGCAGCTGACCCAGCCTTCGGAGTTGGTGAGCCGTGGGAGATTTCTAAAATTTACTGGAATGCGATTCCGCGATCAGCAATCAAAAAGGCACTAGTCAGTAAGAAAGTTATTCGCAATATTGCGCTCAAGATATTTAAGTATGTTCCCTCGAAGTGGATCACGCTTCCATTTGTAAAACCTGATTCAGTGATTACAACGGCAATTGATGCCAACGCCTACCTACCTCAAAAGTTGGCAGCGCTGCGCGAACATAAAACCCAATTGATTCTCAATGGCGACCTCTTTGAATTTAGTAAAGAGATGGGTATTCGCGTGAGCGGCTTCGAGCATTACACCTGCGTCAAAGGTCTTGATCAAGGCTCGCCAGCGCGGCATGCAGCCAAAGGCCCTAACTGGGAGAGCGATCTCTTTGAGGGTATCGATCTCGCCCCACTCGCATAAGGCAGGCGGCTCCTCGTTTTTTTGAGGTGACGGGGTGATTACTCAGGAACCACTTTCCAAAGGAAAATTTTTAAAGGATCAAACTCTCGAAGAGTGCCATCTTTTTTTCGCACCTGCGTTGGCGTCTCCAACCGCCCAAGTAAATCTCTAAAGCCGCCTTCATCGTCGAATAGGCGAATGCTCACACGTAGGCCGATCTCGCTCTGAGAAGGCGGTGACTGGTAGGTGGAGGTTGGCGAGACGGAACCCTCTAGGCCGGGGGAGGTTGCGGCGGTTACCGGAGTAACAGGCGGTTCTACGCTCGAATTGTGGCTCACATCGAGTATTGTCTACCCCTAGCCGCTATTCGTAAACGCGAGAGGGATGACATGACCTACGTAATTGCCGAACCCTGTGTCGATGTTAAGGACAAGTCTTGCATTGAAGAGTGCCCAGTAGATTGCATCTACGAAGGCGGACGAATGCTCTATATCCAGCCTGATGAGTGCGTTGACTGCGGTGCTTGCGAGCCTGTCTGCCCGGTCGAAGCTATTTATTACGAAGATGACATCCCAGGCCCATGGAAGCAATACGCGGAGAACAATTCCAGCTTCTTCGTTGAGATTGGCTCTCCTGGAGGAGCAAGCAAGGTTGGCGCGCTGAGTAGCGATGCCCCTGCCGTAGCTGCGATGCCTGCTAAATCTAGCGAGTAGTTATTAAACTCCCAGATTTTCCATGGGACACACTCGCCCCATTAGGTGCGATCGCTAAGTCTCATCCCCAAGGTGGAATAGACCTTTCCGTTGGTACGCCGGTTGATGATGTTCC
>CAIWXY010000152.1 GCA_903916775.1 uncultured Actinomycetes bacterium | reverse complement strand
GGTCAAAATTCCACCAGCGCGAAGTCCGCCGATTGCCTTTGCATAGGAGAGAGTCAGTGGCCAAGCGTTGCCAGATGCATCTTGCTCAACTGCAACAAGTACAGGAACACCACGACCAGCTTGGTACTCACGACGAACCAAGTGTCCTGGACCCTTTGGAGCCACCATCGCAACATCGATGTTTGCTTCTGGCTTGATGTAACCGAAGCGAATGTTAAATCCATGGCCGAAGAAGAGTGCTGATCCTGGCTTAAGGTTTGGCTTGATTGAATCGTTGTAGATGTGGCGCTGTACGTGATCTGGAGCAAGAAGCATGACCACATCAGCTTCCTTAACAGCATCCGCAACAGAAAGAACGCGTAGTCCCTCAGCTTCTGCCTTTGCGCGAGAGGTTGAACCTTCTGCCAAGCCAATGCGAACATCCACACCGCTATCGCGCAAGCTCAAAGCATGTGCGTGACCCTGGGAGCCATAACCAATGACTGCAACCTTCTTGGATTGGATGATGGATAGATCTGCATCTTCGTCGTGATACTTGGTAGCCACTGGGTTCTGCCTTTCGTTGGGTTTTTTCTTCGGTCGATGAATCTGGATTAGTTAGTGCGATGTTTCGTGGGAGGTAATGCCTGGTTTCAATCCGCGCTCCATTGCGACAAGACCTGATTGAACCAATTCTTTGATGCCATAGGGCTCGAGAACACGCAGGAGTGCCTGAATCTTCTCACTATTTCCGGTTGCCTCGATGGTGACCGCATCTTGAGCGACATCTACAACTTTGGCGCGGAATAGCTGAACTGTTTCCAGGACCTGGGAGCGAGTCTGCGGCGAGGTGGTCACTTTGACCAACAGCAGCTCACGTTGAACCGAGGCAACTGGGTCTAGTTCTGTGATGCTCAAAACGTTAATCAACTTATCCAGTTGCTGGATAACCTGCTCTAACGCATGTCCATCGACCTTGATCACAATAGTCATACGCGAGATATCTGGATTCTCTGTTGGGCCTACAGCGAGAGAATCGATGTTGTAGGCGCGGCGTGAAAATAGCGATGCAACTCGAGCAAGAACGCCAGGGCTATTTTCGACAAGAACCGAGAGGGTATGGGTAGTAGTCATTACAACTCCTGTGAATCCCAGATAGGGGCCATTGATTTTGCAACAAGGATGTCATCGTTCGAAGTTCCGGCAGCAACCATTGGCCAGACCATTGCATCGCGATGAACACTGAAGTCGACGATTACTGGGCGATCATTGATAGCCATGGCTTCGGCGATCACGCGATCAACATCTTCCTTTGACTCGCAACGAAGTCCGACGCAACCCATTGCATCCGCAAGTTTTACGAAATCGGGAACTCGATGAGAGTGGAGATCGGTATTTGAATAACGTTGGTTATAGAAAAGTGTCTGCCACTGGCGAACCATGCCGAGCGATTCATTGTTGATGATCGCAACTTTGATTGGAATATTATTGAGCGCGCAGGTAACTAGCTCTTGGTTTGTCATCTGGAAACAACCATCGCCATCAATTGCCCATACGACAGTATCGGGTGCACCAACTTTTGCGCCCATCGCTGCAGGAACTGCATAACCCATGGTTCCTAGACCACCAGAGTTGAGCCAGGTGCGTGGCTTCTCGTACTTAACAAATTGAGATGCCCACATTTGATGTTGACCAACGCCTGCAACATAAATTGCATCAGGTCCAGCTGCTGCGCCGATACGCTCAATAACGTATTGCGGTGAAACAGTTCCATCTTCAGGCTCGTCGTAACCTAATGGGAAACGCTCACGCCAGCTATTGCACTGCTGCCACCAGGCAGCCAAGTCCGGGCGATCGTTCTTAAAAGCACTCTTTAATACTGGCAATAGCGCCTTGATCGTATGTGCAAGATCTCCAACAAGAGCAACATCGGCAATGCGATTTTTACCGATTTCGGCAGGATCGATATCCGCATGGATCACCTTGGCATTGGGAGCAAATGTTGAGAGCTTTCCAGTGACGCGATCATCAAAGCGGGCACCCAGTGTGATCAAGAGATCTGATTGCTGGAGCGCTGTTACTGCAGCCACTGTTCCGTGCATGCCAGGCATGCCAAGATGTTGTGGATGGCTATCAGGGAAAGAACCAAGCGCCATAAGAGTTGTTACTACTGGCGCGCCGACCAGCTCTGCGATTTCCATCAATTCTTTTGAGGCATTGGCCTTAATAACGCCACCACCAACATAGAACACCGGCTTCTTCGCTTGAGCGATAAGCGCAACCGCTTCGGTGACTGCTTGTGCTTGTGGATCCATGATTGGCTTATAACCAGGGAGTGAAACTTCTGCCGGCCACTTAAAGGTGGTCATTGATTGCAGCGCATCTTTGGCGATATCGACAAGTACTGCGCCGGGGCGGCCGGTGCCTGCGATATGGAATGCATCGGCAATTGCGCGAGGAATGTCATCTGCATTTGTGATCAAGAAATTGTGTTTAGTAACAGGCATTGTGATGCCGCGAATATCGGCTTCTTGGAAAGCATCTGTACCGATTGAGCCAGAAGCAACTTGACCAGTGATCGCAACGATTGGAACCGAATCCATCTGTGCATCGGCGATTGGGGTAACAAGGTTGGTAGCGCCAGGACCTGATGTCGCAATACACACGCCAACACGTCCTGTGGCTTGGGCGTAACCGGTTGCGGCATGGCCTGCGCCTTGTTCGTGACGAACCAAGATGTGACGGATCGATGAATCATAAATTGGATCGTAAGCAGGAAGGATTGCGCCGCCTGGAAGTCCGAACATCACATCTACGCCAACGTGCTCTAGTGCTTTCACAAGCGCCTGGGCTCCGGTGATCTGCTCTGACATGTTCATCTCCTTCCGATTATT
>CAIWXY010000151.1 GCA_903916775.1 uncultured Actinomycetes bacterium | reverse complement strand
GACCAGACCATCATTCTTAACGGAGTTGCTAAGACCTATGCAATGACCGGATGGCGCGTGGGTTGGATGATCGGACCTAAAGATGTCATTAATGCAGCCACCAATCTGCAATCACATCTTTCATCAAACGTATCTAACGTTTCTCAGCGTGCAGCAATTGCAGCCCTTTCTGGCGACCTGACAGCGGTCCACGAGATGGGCGTTGCATTTGATCGCCGTCGCAAATTAATCGTGGGAATGCTCAACGAGATTCCAGGCGTCGTTTGCCCAACCCCTACAGGTGCTTTCTACGTTTATCCATCAGTGAAGGGCTTGCTCGGCAAAGAGATTCGCGGCAAGCGCCCACAGACATCAGCAGAACTTGCTGCGCTTATCTTGGATGAAGCGGAAGTTGCAGCTGTTCCAGGTGAAGCATTTGGTCCATCTGGTTACTTGCGCTTTTCATACGCTCTTAGCGACAGCGATATCGTCGAAGGAATCACTCGCGTTCAAAAGCTATTAGGCGAAGCTAAGTAACGTACTTATAAAGTAGCGTTAATAAGGCGCACTTCTGGAGTCAATTCGATTCCGAAGTGCGCTTTTACTTTCTCTTGCGCAATTCGTGCCAGCTCGATGAGATCTTGCGCAGTTGCATGACCGGAGTTGGTCAGCGCCAGGACATGCTTATCTGAAATTTTTGCACCGCCATGGCTCATACCCTTTGTGATGCCAGCGTTCTGCATGAGCCAAGCAGCAGAGAGTTTTACGCGACCATCTGGTTGGGCAAATCGAGGCGCATCGCTTGGGAGTGATGCAGCAATCTGCTCACTGACAATCGGATTAGTGAAGAAGGAACCGGCAGACCAGTTCTGATCAGCGCTCGAATAGAGCATGCCTTTGTTTCGTCGAATCTCTAACACCTTTTCGCGCAATTCTTGGGTGGGCACTCTTGCGCCAACTTCTACACCGAGTGCATCAGCGAGTTCTTTATAGAGTACCGGTAGCGAAAGTTCGCCCCGACGCAATTGAAATGTGACATCCACAATGACATAACGCTCTGGTTCGTTCTTAAACAGAGACGAGCGATACTCAAAGCCGCACTCACTTGCAGTGAATGTATGCACTTCTTTCTTGAGGCGATCATATGCACGAACGCGTGCAATAACTTCACCTACCTCGTGCCCATAGGCACCAATATTTTGGATAGGAGCTGCGCCAATAGTTCCGGGAATTCCGCTCAGAGATTCGAGGTTGGCTAAATTTTTCTCTAGCGTGAATGCGACAAATTCATCCCAGTTAACACCGGCTGCGACCTGGAGCATTCCACCACTGCAGGCATCGATTTCGTATGAATTACCTTGGGTCTGCACAACTACGACAGTGCCCGCAAAACCTTGATCCCCCACAAGGACATTCGATCCCCCACCAAGGACAAGAAGTGGCGTGCCTGTTTCATCGCATTCGCGAACAGCGCCAATGAGTTCGGCTTCAGTGGTGGCATAGATGATGCGTTGCGCAGCTCCGCCCACATGCAGTGTGGTGAGTTCAGATAACTGCGTCATATCTGAAATCCTAAAGTGAGATGAGAGCTTTAGCCATGCCTAATACTTTTACGCCATTACACGTGGCAGTAATTTCTAGGCGAGCGCTATCGGAATTCACTTCGGTGACGGTAGCGCTCACAAAGAGTTCTACATCGGTGTCGGCGGGCACCACAACAGGTTTTGTGAATCGCGCAGATAGCTCTTTTACGCGCGAGCTATTGCCAGCAATTGCACTGACGTACTGACCTGCTAGTCCCATGGTGTACATACCGTGGGCAATAACGTTTTCGAGACCAACAGAGCGCGCGAACTCTTCGTTCTGATGGATGGGATTCTGGTCGCCACTGGCATTGGCATAGTCAACGAGCTTGGCGCGGTTGATAATGAAAGTTGTTGGGGTTAGCTCTTGGCCAACTACAAAAGTACTCATGCGCGAAATACCAATGTCGACCAGGTTGAGACGACGCATTCCGACTCTTTACGTAGGTCAGCGCGGACTGTGACGATTTCATTTCCGGCAACAACGCGAGCGCTCTCAATAGTCGAATCACAGCGAACAACATCGCCCGCTAAGAGCGGCTGATGAATGACAAAGCGTTGATCACCATGAACAACGCGGCTCCAATCAAGCCCCGATGACTGCAGGAGGGATTGTGATTGTTCGAGAGTAATCGTGATCGCGTATGTAGGTGGCGCTACTTCAGTATGTGTTTCACCGAGCGAGCGCGCAAAAGCATCGATAGATTCTTGAGAAATGGTGGTGCTAGTCGTACCAGG
>CAIWXY010000150.1 GCA_903916775.1 uncultured Actinomycetes bacterium | reverse complement strand
TCTCGTTCCTTGAGGTAAACACTCGGCTCCAAGTAGAGCATCCCGTGAGCGAAGAAGTCACCGGCTTAGATCTCGTTCGCGAACAACTCAAAATTGCTTCTGGTGAAGCGATCAGCCCAGTTGATCCTGTCATTCGTGGGCACTCCATTGAATTTCGCATCAACGGTGAAGATCCGGGCAACGGTTTTCTGCCATCACTTGGCACAATCACCAAGTGGGAAGTCCCTTCTGGACCAGGTGTGCGTATCGATGCAGGTTTCGACCATGGACACACAATAGGTTCTCACTTTGATTCACTTCTTGCAAAACTCATCGTCACTGGTGCAACTCGCGAAGAGGCACTGGCTCGCGCACGTCGCGCACTTCGAGAGTTTGAAATTGGTGGCCTAGCTACGGCTCTTCCATTCCACCGTGCGATCGTGGAAGACGCCTCCTTTACCGAGAATTTCACTGTTTACACCAGTTACATCGAGAACGAATTCGTTAATGAGATTGAACCGTTCTCTTATAAGCAAGGTGTCGCAGAGACAAAGAGCGCGGCCCAAAAAGTAGTTGCCGAAGTTAATGGGCACCGCTTTGAAGTAGTCCTGCACTCCCCTGAGAAGCAAGATCGCAGACACAAGATTAAGAGCAATAGCTTGGCGGGAACCGGTGGAAATACTCTCACCAGTCCAATGCAAGGCACCGTTGTGAAGATTGTTAAATCAAATGGTGATCGCGTGGAGGCAGGAGACCTGATTGTCGTGCTTGAAGCCATGAAAATGGAGCAGGCCCTCGTTGCCAATAAATCCGGCACAATTGCAGGGCTTCACGTTGGAGTTGGAGAGAGCGTTTCGAGCGGGCAGATCCTCTGTCAGATCGAAGATATCTGACCCCTTTTTAAGCCCTTTTAGGCGATTTTTACTTTGCCGCTCTTCAAAGCGGCAAGCGCGTTTCCTACATTGAGGGCGTACTTTTGACCCAGCGGAGTAAGTGCCATGGATTCGCCACCATTAGGGACTGTGTAGAGGTGGCCAAATATTCCGGCGCGCTCATTTAATACATCATTCACTGTTCTGCCTTGAAGAGCTGCGCTCATAACATCCTGAGTTGCTAGATCAACTCGCTTGGTAACCGCTCCAAGCAAAATCTTCTGGCCACTTTTTTGCAACAAGAAATATTGATCGGGTGAAAGCCCAATGAGGTAGAGCGGATGTGCAGTAGTTGAAAGCAAGGCTGCTTCATCTGCGACGTCACTTGACGAGCTCCACTCTGAGAAAATCACATCGACACCTTGCGCATAAAGACTCTTGGTCTGTGCAGTTGGAGAGACATCCGTAAAGGCTGCAAATGCTTGGGCTTTCTTGCTGACAGAAGCGACGCCTTTCGAAAATGCAGTTAGCCAGGATGAGTCACTTGTCGGAGCAATAAAACCAACTTTCAAACTCTTGGTTGCTGACCCTGCTAATACGCCAGCCAAATACGCACCTTGCGCCCCATCGAAAGCTAAGTCGCTTACGTTGAGACTAGCCACACTCTCATCATTGATGATCGCAAATTGAGAGCTTGGGGCAGCGACCGCTGCTTGTGAGAGGACCGAAGAAAACCCACTACCAACTGCGACGATAAGTGAATAATTAGCATGTGCAAGGAAGAGTAAGCGCGAATATCTATCTGCCTCGGTTCCGGTTGTCACCATTTCTCGCACATCTAGAGCTGAGAGGTGAAATTTCTTTTTGATCGCATCGACGCCAACTGCAACTGCATCATTGAGAGCATGGTCCCCACGTCCACCTTGGTCATACAAAATAGCAATTTTGTTGGAGGTGCTGGCTGATGCGCAATTGAGTGCGCCAACGGGAAGGAGTGCAAGGCAGGCTGCAATAGCCACGACCATTCTTCTGCTAGCCACGAGCGATGAGGCCGATTTTTTCGTAGACATCTTTGATGGTTGCGTTCGCTACAGCTTCGGCTTTTGCAGCTCCGTCGCTCAAGATTGTGCGCAAATGGGTTGGATCATCGAGTAGTTCAAGCGTTTTTTCTCGCACTGGCGTGAGGTAATCTACGACTACTTCGGCAACCGCACCCTTGAAATCGCCGTATCCCTTGCCGACGAAGTCATTTTGAATGTCTGCGATGGTACGTCCAGTCAGGGCTGAGAAAATAGTCAAGAGATTTGAGATACCTGGCTTCTCAGCAGTATCAAAAATTACTTCGCGGCCAGTATCCGTTACTGCACTTTTAATCTTCTTGGTATTTGCCTGCGGTGTATCAAGAATTTCGATAAGTCCAGATAGTGACTCTGCAGACTTGCTCATTTTGGAAGTTGGATCCTGCAGATCATAAATTTTTGCGCCCTCTTTAAGAATGAATCCCTCTGGAACGACAAAAGTCTCGCCGAACTGATGGTTAAATCGCCCAGCTAGATCGCGAGTGAGCTCAATGTGCTGACGTTGATCTTCACCGACCGGAACCTGATGTGCTTGATAGAGCAAAATGTCAGCAGCCATCAACATTGGGTATGTAAATACTCCAACACCGATGCGATCGGTTCCATTTTTGGCTGACTTATCTTTAAATTGAGTCATTCGGCTAGCTTCGCCGAATCCGGTCATGCACTCCATTACCCACGCCAGTTGGTTATGCGCCACAACATGTGACTGAACAAAGAGGGTGCAATTTTCTGGATCTAATCCAAGTGCGAGAAGTTGGGCAACGGATGTGAGCGTGTTCTTGCGCAATTCTTCAGGATTAGGCGAAGAGGTCAGTGCATGGAGATCGACTACACAATAAAAGGCATCATGAGTATTTTGGAGTTCTACCCATTGCTTGACGGCGCCAAGGTAATTGCCCAAGTGGAATGAACCACTGGTTGGCTGGATTCCCGATAAGACGCGAGGTTTACTCATGTGACGTATCTTCCCATTCTTGGCGAGAGATCAACAATTGACCAGCGCGCTTTCCTTCCATCGTCAGAACCATAATTCGCGCTCCAGGTATCGAAATAATGTCGTGCTCCTCCGGAAGTCGGCCAAGTTCGAACATCACAAACCCGCCTACAGTCTCATAGGGACCCTCTGGGATCGTTATCCCGGTCTGATCTTTCAGATCTTCCAGCGAGATAAGCGCATCGACTTCGAAATCACCGGTTCGAGGCTGGGCCGTTACTTCTTGTGACAAAGTGTCGTATTCGTCGTGAATCTCGCCAATAAAGCACTCAACAATGTCTTCTAGAGTGACAATGCCATCGGTTCCGCCATACTCATCCAGGACGATTGCAATATGTGAGCGCTTAGCTCGCATTTCGGTGAGTGCCGGAAGAACGCCTTTGGTGCCAGGCAGAAAAATAACTGGACGGATAATTTCCAACAAACTCTTGTCAAGCTCGTCATCTTTGAGATTGAGAAGATCGCGGACATGGAAGAAGCCGATTACTTCATCGCTACTTCCCCGCGTTACCGGGTAGCGAGAGTGAGAACTTTTTACAGCAGCTGCCATCGCTTGCGATAGCGAGAGATTGACGTCCATAAAATCTACTTCGGTGCGGGGCACCATAATCTCGTGGAGCGAGAGATCGCCAGCATTGAAGACCTCTTCCACGATGTCACGTTCTTCATCGGAGAGCGCAGCGTGGCCTGTGACCATGTCAACAAGTTCTGCCTCGCTGATCTCTGATCGAACCTCTTGGGGCTTGAGTCCAAAAAGTCTGACAATTCCGTCGGTAGATTTTGAGAGTAGCCAGATTGCGGGGCGAAAAATTTCTGCGATTCGATCTATGGTTGGCGCACTAGCGAGCGCAATTTTCTCGGTGCGGTAGAGCGCAAGGCGCTTAGGCACTAGCTCACCGAAGACGAGTGAGATGTATGCAATTGCAATTGTCAGAATGACAAGCGAGAGGGCGGTGCTTACGCCCTGGGAAAGATTCCAGCGCTCAAGGATTGGAATGATGAAAGAACTTCCAAGGCGCTCTGACCCTAGAGCTGCCGAGAAGAAGCCACAGAAGGTAACTCCCACTTGAGCCGCCGCTAAGAAGCGATTGGGGTTCTTGGTGAGTTTTGCCAGGCGGGCCGTACGGGTAGCTCGAACGCCGGAAAGCTCCATCTGTCGTAGCTGTGATTCTCGGAGTGAGATCAGGGCGATTTCGGCCGCTACAAAGAGCCCAGCAAGGAGGATAAAGAGGAGCACGAGCGAGAGGTCTAAGGCCAGCTCGCCACCGCTACCAAGCGCCGGTTTTGGGAGGGCAGGCTTGGAGCCCAGCTGTGCGCTCAAGAAAATTCTCGGGTCCATCACCTCTAAGCGTATCCCGTCTGGGCTTTGAATTTAGGCTATTGTTTCACCACGTATCAGCTCGTGCTGATGGGTGCTTTACCTTCATCCAACGGATCGTCGGGCACGTACCTGCCCGGAGAAGGAGTGAATAACTCATGGCTTCAGTCGTATTTGAAAACGCTTCACGCGTCTACCCGGGCACATCTAAGCCTGCCGTAGACAAACTCAACCTCACTGTTAAAGATGGTGAATTTCTCGTACTCGTAGGTCCATCAGGCTGCGGCAAGTCAACATCACTTCGCATGCTTGCTGGCCTAGAAGAAGTAGATACAGGAACAATTCGCATTGGTGATCGCGACGTAACAAATGTCGCCCCTAAAGATCGCGATATTGCGATGGTCTTCCAGTCTTACGCCCTCTATCCACACATGTCAGTTGCTGAAAACATGGGCTTTGCGCTCAAAATCGCTGGCGTAGCTAAGGAAGAGCGCGACCGCCGAGTCCTCGAGGCAGCAAAGCTCCTCGACCTCGAAGCATATTTGGATCGCAAGCCAAAGGCTCTCTCTGGTGGTCAACGCCAGCGCGTAGCAATGGGCCGCGCGATCGTTCGCGAACCTCAGGTCTTCTTGATGGACGAACCGCTCTCTAACCTTGATGCAAAGTTGCGCGTAGCAACTCGTACACAGATTGCAGCGCTGCAGCGTCGCCTAGGAATCACAACTGTTTACGTAACACACGACCAGGTCGAAGCGATGACCATGGGTGATCGCGTTGCAGTTCTTAAGGATGGCCTCCTCCAACAAGTTGATACTCCGCGTAATCTTTATGACAACCCAGTCAATGCATTCGTTGCTGGCTTCATTGGCTCACCTGCGATGAACCTCTTGGTTGCTCCAGTATCTGGTGGAAAGGCTCATCTTGGCGATCTTGCGCTCGATGTTCCAGCTTCTGCAGGTTCAGCAGTAACGGTAGGAATCCGCCCAGAAGGTTTCGCGCCAGCATCTACTGGCTTCAAGGTTCTTGTTGAAGTTGTCGAAGAACTCGGTTCAGATGCCTTCGTTTATGGAAAGCCTGCTGACTCTTCCGTGAAGTTTGCTAACGCAACCGACGAAGGCGCTCAGGTAATCGTTCGCTGGGATCCAAAGAACCCTCCAAAGCCAGGCGAGACAATCACTGTTGGCGTTAACCCAACTGCGATCCACCTCTTTGATGCAGCTACTGGTGAGCGCATTAACTA
>CAIWXY010000149.1 GCA_903916775.1 uncultured Actinomycetes bacterium | reverse complement strand
TTCCGCCACGAATTTGGCAACGGCGGAGTCTCGACCCTCTTTAACTGGGAGATGATGTTCGCATCTTCGGTCATTGCATTCTTTGTTGGCTTCTATGTATTTATGAAGCGCTGGCCGAAATTGATGGCAAAACTATGAGCAACGAAAAAATTGTCGAAGTCACCGACGCAAAGCTGGCGTACCGTCGCACGCGCCATCGCGTCTCATCCCTCAAGCAGACTGCGATTGACACCATCAAGCGTCGTATGTCTTATGAAGAATTCTTCGCGCTCAACGGTGTCTCATTTGATATCGCGCGAGGCGAGACTGTCTCGGTTATTGGTCGCAATGGAGCCGGCAAGTCCACACTTCTTAAAGTCGTGGCGCGAGTATTGCCACCAACCTCTGGTCGCGTCATTGTTCGTGGGCATGTAGCCCCGATGATTGAACTTGGTGCGGGATTCAACCCAGAACTAACAGGCGCTGAAAACATCGTCATGTACGGCACTCTGCTTGGCCGCACCCCGAAAGAGATGCGCGGACGTATCGAAGCGATCGCTGATTGGGCCGGACTTACCGAGCACATGGATATCCCGATCCGCGCCTACTCCTCTGGAATGACAGCCCGTTTGGCTTTTGCCACGGCTACCGATGTGACCCCAGATCTGCTGCTGATTGATGAGATTTTGTCTGTCGGAGATGAAGATTTCCGGGACAAATCAAAGGCCAGAACAGAAGAGATGATGAATAGCGGCTGCGCAGTGCTTTTGGTTTCGCACGATTTAGAGACTGTGCGCAAGATGTCATCGCGCGCAATTTATTTGGAACACGGCCATCCAAAAGCTTTTGGCTCACCCGATGAAGTAATCGAGACATATTTAGGGGATGTGCACCATTAAGGTTTTACATATCATCGCTCGAATGAATGTGGGCGGTACTGCTCGCTATGTGAGTGAAGTTGTCGATGCTATCCCGGGAAGCGTGCTTGCCACCGGATATGTCCAAGGTGCTGAAATCGAAGATAGTTCTGTCTCGGCCGTAAAAGTAATTCGCATTAAACACATGGGTCGCAAGATCTCACCGCTTAATGATCTGCGCGCGCTGGTTGAGATTTACAAAGTAATCAAAGAATTCCAGCCAGATATTGTCCATACTCACACCTTCAAAGCTGGCTTACTTGGTCGTTCGTTGCCTGGTGGTCAATACAAGCGCATCCATACATTCCACGGACATCTCTTTGCGGATCAATCTTTTTCTACACTCGCTAAAGAGTTCATCACGATCTCTGAAAAGTTATTGGCCAATCGTTGCGCGCTGCTTATTACAGTGGGCGCAAAAGTTGGAGAAGAGTTGCGTGAGCAAGAGATTGGGCTTGATCAAGATTGGATCTCGATCCCACCTGGAGTCAACGCGCTGCCTCACCACGAAAAATCAGCTGCGCGCACCGAACTCTTGTTGCCACACGATGCCGTCTTGGTTGGTTGGATGGCGCGAATGACATCTGTGAAAAATCCAGCGCTATTGCTCGAAGTTGCTGCTCGACTTCCAGAAGTGAACTTTGTTATGGCTGGCGGTGGTGATCTTCTTGAATCAATCAAAGCAAGCGCGCCTGCAAACGTAAAAGTAATCGGCTGGAGCGATGCCCAATATTTCTGGTCGGCCGTTGATATCGCGATATCGACCTCTGATAACGAGGGAATGCCGATTGCACTTATTGAGGCTCAGCTGGCCGGGCTACCTGTCATCGCAACCGATGTCGGCTCAAACGCCGAGGTTGTGGAAGATGGCCAGACCGGAATCGTTACTTCGCGCAGCGTGGACGAATTAGTCGCTGCCGTAGCCCAATTGGTTGCGGATAAGGCACTTCGGTCCGCCATGGGAGCGGCCGGAGCGGAGCGTGCGCAGCGTGAATTCTCGATGCACCAGATGATTTCGGCTCACAAAGAGGCCTACGAGCGGGTGCTTGCTACCCGCCGCTAATCCTCATGCTGCCATAAACTAGTAGCCCCCACACACCTAGCTCCCACTTTTCTCTCAGGAAAGCCCGATTACATATCCCTATGACAACGAGCAAGCGTCTGGCACATCGCGCCGGCATCGGTGAGCGCTACAACGCCGACTGGGCTGCAATTGTGTTGGGTGTTGGCCTAGGACTCACTGTCGCGATCGAGATCGAATCGATGTCTGCCTCTGATTGGCACGGGGTCTATCCCACCATCACATCTATCTCGCGTTTGGCTGCCCTGGTCGGCTCTTACTTCGCCCTTGTCGGCTTAGTACTTGTGGCACGTATTCCGTGGATCGAACGCTCTGTCGGTCACGATCGCTTGGTGAGGTGGCATCGCAAACTTGGACCTTGGTCTTTGTATCTCATCTTCTTCCATGTCTTTCTTGTAGGACTTGGCTACGCCGGGGGAGATCGCGTCTCTATCGCGGTGGAACTCTGGCGCATGACAATTAAATATCCATGGATGATCGAAGCTGATGTTGCATTCGTCTTCATGATCGCGGCGGGAGTGAGCTCATACAAAAAAGCTCGCGCCAAGATGACGTATGAGACCTGGTGGAGCATTCACGCTCTGACTTATGCAGCGATCGCTCTGGGATTTATGCATCAAGTATTAACTGGGCCGATGTTTATCGGACACCCACTCAATAAGTATTTCTGGGAAGCTCTCTATATTGCATCTGCCGGTGTAATTGTTCTTTGGCGAATAGTGATACCAATCGCGCGCTCGCTGCGTCACGATCTAAAAATTGACCATGTCACGGTTGAGGGGCCTGGCATTGTGTCGATCGTGATGCGCGGGCGAAGCGTGGAGAAGCTTCGTGCCCAGGGCGGTCAGTTCTTTAGCTGGAGATTTCTCCAACGCGGACATCTATTAGTAGCACACCCTTATTCGCTCTCTGCCGCACCCCAACAGGGATATATGCGCATTACTGTGAAGGATCTTGGCGATCACTCTGGCGATGTCATCAACCTCAAGCCTGGCACCCGCGTATTTTTCGAAGGTCCTTATGGAACATTTGTTGCTGGCAAGGCATCGCGTGGCCATGTTGTTCTCATTGGTGGCGGAGTTGGAATTACCCCACTTCGTGCGCTCTTAGATGAAGTTGATTACACGAAAGAAGTAGACCTGCTCTATCGAGTGCATAGCGAGGAAGAATTGATTTTCCGCAAAGAACTCGATTCGCTTGCACAACATCGTGGCGCGCATATTCACTACCTTGTTGGCTCGCGCAAAGAGCACCCGATGACTGCTGCCTATATCTCGAAATTTGTCCCAGCTTTTGCTGATTCCGAAGTCTATGTCTGTGGTCCAAAGCCACTTGTAGAACGGGTCTTCCAGTCAGCTAAAGATGCTGGTATTCCAAAAGATAAAGTACACACGGAGGAGTTTGAATTCCATGCTGTCTAAACGTTTTGCACTGATCGTCGGTGGCACCATTGGTGGACTTGGCGCTGTTGTTTCTATTACGCCTCCACAATTTGGTAGCTCAGGTGGCCTAGCTCCTGGTTCACTCTCTGGCGCTTCGTTATCAGGCACTTCACTCTCAGGTTCTTCAAGCAGCGCAGCTGCTACAACTGCTCCTGCAGCAACTGCTCCTGCAGAGACTCCTGCTGCGGTACCGACAGCAACAAATACGCCGGCCTCGACTACAACTACAACCACCAAGAAGAAGGCAAAGAAGAAGGCCGCCACT
>CAIWXY010000148.1 GCA_903916775.1 uncultured Actinomycetes bacterium | reverse complement strand
GAAGCTAACGCAATGAGCTCAGCGAATAGCGCATACCAGAGAGCAAAAAGTAGTTGCGCTCCAAATCCACGAGGAGCAACTTCGCGAACTTTGGGAAAGCTTCGACGAATGGCCCATATCGGAAAGAGCAGACCCGAAAGGGGCAAAATTGATAGCGCCCCAACCTGCATGGATGAACTAATCCCAGATTGGGAGTGGAGAAGAAATGGAATGCAGTGGGCGCCGAGCCAAAGCCATCCTGTTGCACGGATCGGATCGGTTGTGTTTCCAGATGTGCTTCCCGCAGTAGCCCAGGTGAAAAGTGCTACAAATGCGAGCGGAAATAAAGTGAGCGCGACGCTTCGGAGTGCTTGTCTAAAGCTAACTCCGAGAGCGCGCGCCACCATTGAATTAAGGGTTATTCCGTTATTTTGCGCTCAGAATTTCGCGCATAAGAGCCGCAGTCTCAGATGGAGTCTTGCCCACCTTCACACCGGCTGCTTCTAGCGCAACTTTCTTCGCTTCCGCTGTTCCAGATGAACCAGAAACAATCGCACCAGCGTGGCCCATTGTCTTGCCCTCTGGAGCAGTAAATCCAGCAACATAACCGACAACAGGCTTAGTGACATATTCGGCGATAAATGCAGCAGCGCGCTCTTCAGCGTCTCCACCGATTTCACCAATCATCACAATTGCATCAGTATCTGGATCATCTTGGAATGCCTTGAGGCAATCGATGTGAGTTGTTCCGATGATTGGATCTCCACCAATTCCAACGGCAGTACTAAAGCCAAAGTCACGAAGCTCGTACATCATTTGGTAAGTCAAAGTTCCTGACTTTGAGACCAAACCAATACGACCAGCGCCGGTGATGTCGCCAGGGATAATTCCGATATTAGAAAGTCCTGGGCTGATTAGTCCTGGGCAGTTAGGTCCGATAAGACGTGTCTTACCCTTTGCAACAGCGTGGGCGTAGAACGCAGCTGAATCATGAACCGGAATACCTTCGGTAATAACTACACACAGTGGAAGCTCGGCATCAATTGCATCCATTACTGCAGCCTTTGCAAACTTAGGCGGCACAAATACAACAGATGCATTTGCGCAAGTAGCAGCTACTGCCTCTGCAACGCTGTTGAAAACTGGAAGTTGCTTGCCATCGATCTCGACAACTTGGCCGCCCTTGCCTGGAGTTACGCCGCCAACGACGTTTGTTCCATACTTGAGCATGCGAGTGGTGTGCTTAGTTCCTTCAGAACCAGTCATACCTTGAACAATAACTTTGGTCTCTTTATTGATGAAGATAGCCATTTACTTTGCCGCCAATTCTGCAGCCTTAGCTGCTGCGCCATCCATGGTGTCTAGTTGTTGAACAAGCGGATGAGCCGCCTCATTCAAAATACGTCGACCTTCTAGAACGTTGTTTCCATCGAGGCGAACAACAATTGGCTTTGTAGCCTTATCGCCCAAAATCTCGAGTGCTTGAACAATGCCGTTTGCAACAGCGTCACACGCTGTGATTCCGCCAAAGACGTTAACAAAGACGCTGCGTACATCAGGATCACCCAAGATGATTGAGAGTCCATTAGCCATAACTTCGGCTGAAGCGCCTCCGCCAATATCCAAGAAGTTTGCAGGCTTGACGCCATATTTCTCACCAGCATAAGCAACGACGTCGAGTGTGCTCATAACCAGGCCAGCACCGTTTCCGATGATTCCAACTTCGCCATCAAGCTTTACATAGTTGAGGTTCTTCTCTTTAGCAGCAGCTTCTAGCGGATTTGCTGCAGCGTGATCGACGAGCGCCTCATGACTAGGGTGACGGAATTCCGCATTGTCATCAAGAGTTACCTTGCCATCGAGGGCAATGATGCGACCATCAACTGTCTTCACGAGCGGGTTGATCTCCATCAGAGTTGCATCTTCTGCAACGAATGCAGACCACAACTTCAGTAGAACATCGGCAACGCTCTGTGCGATATCTGCAGGGAATTGACCAGCTTTCACGATCTCGAGCGCTTGCTCGTTACTAATTCCTACGTTTGGATCGATTCCAACGCGTGCCAATTTTTCTGGCGATGTGTGCGCGACTTCTTCAATCTCCATGCCACCTGCGACCGAGGCCATCACCAAGAAATTACGATTAGCGCGATCAAGCAAGATTGCCATGTAGTACTCCTCGGCGATTGGTGCCGCCTGAGCGATCATCACTTTGTGAACAGTGTGACCTTTAATATCCATTCCAAGAATTGCTGAAGCCTTAACCTTCGCATCAGCCGCATCTTCGGCGAGCTTTACGCCACCAGCTTTTCCACGACCGCCAACTTTTACCTGAGCTTTTACGACAACTTTGCCGCCCATACTCGCAGCAGCTTGCTCGGCTTCATCTGCAGTCGTTGCAACTGCGCCGGCGAGAACTGGAATGTTATGCGCTTCAAAGAGATCTCGAGCTTGATACTCAAAGAGATCCACGGATTCCCCAATCTGTTTTGACCTCGCCTACCCCTGTAAAGGAGTAGTTGATGGAACTGAACTTGCTGGATATACGCGTGAATCCTACTAACCCACGGACCCTTGATAGAACTACAACTTTTCCACGGGGGCGTATCGCAGCAGCAACCGCTTCTCTCCCGTGCTTCCAAAATCAATCGTGGCCTCAGCTCGATCGCCCGCTCCGTTGACCGCGATCACTTTGCCCAATCCGAATGTGTCATGGGACACACGGTCTCCAACTTCGAGCACCATTCCAGAGTTATCACGCTTCCCGGTCGCCTTAGGTGGCGGCCCAAATGAACGAGTAGAAGTGAGCTTGGGGGCCAACGATCTCGTCCGCTCATTCCAGGCAATGACCTCATCCGGAATTTCTGTCAAGAAGCGCGATGGTGGGTTGTATGTGGGAGTTCCCCACGAGGATCGATATTCACTCCGTGATAGATAAAGGCGCTTGCGAGCTCGCGTAAGTCCTACATATGCAAGGCGACGTTCTTCTTGAATCTCATTCTTATCCCCCAGCGTTCTGGAGTGAGGGAAAATTCCTTCTTCCATTCCAGTTAAGAAGACCGTGGGAAATTCCAAACCCTTTGCGGTGTGCAGGGTCATCATTGTGACCACGCCGCCATGATCTTCGCCCTCAGGGATTTGATCCGAGTCAGCAACGAGAGAAACATCCTCTAGGAATCCGGAGAGAGAAATCTCTTCGCCATCTTCCATCTCGCTCTCTTCGTATTCTGTTGCTACCGCAACTAGTTCTTGGAGATTCTCGACTCGACCTTCGTCTTGCGGATCAACGCTCTTCGCCAATTCGGCCAGGAGACCGCTCTGCTCCAAAACCGCTTGGGCAATAACAGACGGCTTGGTGCCTGCCTCTACGAGAGTGCGCAGTGATCCAATCAAATGTACGAAATCATTAATCGAAGCCAATGAACGCGATGGAATATCGGCGGCGAAGGAGGCATCGTTGAGAGCCTGCCAAAAGGAGATTCCCATAGCTCGAGCGTGCAGATCGATAACATCAATAGCTCGATCACCAATTCCACGCTTAGGTGTATTAATAATTCGGCGAAGTGAAACTTCATCTTCTGGATTCACAACCACGCGGAGATAACCCAACAGATCTTTCACTTCTTTGCGTTCATAAAAGCGAACCCCACCAACAACTTTGTACGGGATTGCTGATCTCAAGAAAGTCTCTTCAAAAGTACGTGACTGCGCATTAGTTCTGTAGAAGATTGCGGTATCACCCGGATTTGATATTCCCTCATCGCGTAATCTGCGAATCTCTCCGACTACAAAATCCGCCTCGTCGTGATCACTCTCGGCAACATAACCAGTGATGGATTCACCCTTGCCCTCTTGTGACCAGAGGTTCTTCTCGCGGCGATCCTCGTTATTGGAAATAACAGCGTTTGCGGCGGTGAGAATATTTTGCGTGGAGCGATAGTTCTGCTCCAGCATGACGGTGCGCGCATTTGGATAATCTTCTTCAAACTGCAAGATATTGCGAATATTTGCGCCTCGAAACGCATAGATCGATTGGTCTGCATCTCCTACTACGCATAACTCTGCGATCGGGAATCCATCTTCGGCAGTTCCCACAAGCTCGCGAATCAATACGTACTGCGCATGGTTCGTATCCTGATATTCATCTACCAAGATATGGCGGAAACGAGAGCGATAGCGAGAACGTGCTTCAGGAAAACGCTGAAGCAGCTCGACAGTCTTGCCGATCAAGTCATCGAAGTCCATGGCGTTGGATGAGCCAAGTCGCTTTTGATAGAGCGCATAGATTTCTGCGACTGTTTGCTCAAAGTGATTTGTGGTCTGCTGTAGATAATTCGCTGGGCCAATCAATTCGTTCTTGGCTGCAGAGATCAGACCAGCGACGGCACGCGGAACATATTGCTTGGCATCGAGATTGAGCTCGCGAATGATTACCGTCAGCAAGCGAACGCTGTCACTCGAATCATAAATCGTGAATGAATTGGAGTAGCCCAAGCGCGAAGCCTCTTGCCGCAGCATCCGAACACAAGCAGAGTGGAAGGTGGAGACCCACATTGATTTGGCACGTTCGCCAACCAGGTCGGCTACACGCTCCTTCATCTCAGCGGCGGCCTTATTGGTGAAGGTAATCGCCAGTACTTCATATGGGGCGACGCCTCGCTCGGCGAGCAAATAAGCGATTCGGCGAGTCAGCACTCGCGTCTTTCCTGATCCAGCTCCGGCGACGACCAAAAGTGGTGTGCCGGCGTGGATGACAGCCTCACGTTGTTGTGGGTTGAGGTCATCTACGAGGGAGGTTAAAGACATGGGCGGAGTGTATCTGCTGGGTAAGATCTCCCCATGGAACCACTTGCAGATAGCGAAATCGAGCGCATTCTCGTAGTTACGGCGCACCCAGATGATTTGGATTTTGGCGCTGGCGGAACGATTGCGCAATGGGCCGCAAAAGGTATGTCAATTAGTTATTACATATGCACCAACGGTGACCAGGGCGGCGTTGATCCATCCATTACCCGTGAAGAGATGCGTGCAATACGTCAGCGCGAACAACGTGCGGCTGGTGCTGTATTCGGAGTCACCGATATCAACTTCCTCAATTACCGCGATGGCTGGCTAGAACCGACAATCATGCTCCGTAAAGATATCGTTCGCGCGATTCGTACTGTTCGTCCACAGCGCATGCTTATCCAGAGCCCAGAACGCAATTGGGATCGACTTGGAGCCAGCCACCCAGATCACCTAGCTGCAGGTGAGGCAGCAATCCAAGCAATTTACCCAGATTCTGGAAACCAGTTCGCCTTTGAAGATCTCCTGCATGACGAAAAATTAGAGCCATGGCAGATTAATGAGGCATGGGTTTTCATGGCCGAAAAGACTGATCACGTCGTCGACATCACTGATACTTTCGATAAGAAACTAGCTGCAATCAAGGCACATGTAAGTCAGACCGCACACAATGCAGAACTTGATGATCGTATCCGCGAATGGGGTCTGCGAAACGGTGAAGCCGCAGGACTGCCTGCAGGTCGCTACGCCGAGACTTTCAAGATTGTGAAGGTCAGCTAACTCTGTTTTGTTACAGAGATGAAATCACCATCTGCAGAGTGCTTCAGAACTGTAATTTTCACACCGTTACTGGTGACAGAATCTCCTTGGTCTAGAGTTCCGATCAGAAATCTAGCAATCCCTACATCAATCTTAGGCTTGTTGTAAATCACAGTAATCGCGCCTTGATCTGATCCTTTGTTCACATCAACTGTGTATACAAGTACCCCCTCTTGGCTTGATGAAAGATGATTAATTGCATCACCTCGGTGAGACTCGACAACCAATGCCTTCGAATCTGAAACTCTCAGGATCATCATTTTTGTATCATCAGAAGACTTCTCGTCAGCAGAAAGGAATGCGCTGACAGTTTGATCGGGTGGAGCGTCTAGACAATCCACTTGGCTGGAATTAATCCAACCGAAGATAAATTTCTCCCAGGTGTAAAAACCGGGCTCAACCGCTTCATCCCAACCCATAACATCCCATGCATATGCATCAAAAAGACCGCTGCTTAATTGATTCATCTGACCGCTGAGGTTTGGATGAATCAGTCCGAGGGTATGCCCGATTTCATGTGTTAGATAATCTGGGTGAATCAATTGACCATTACTTGGGTTTAGGTATGCGCCTTCAATCGAATCAGGAAATGTTTTTCCATCGAATTGGGTATTGGCGCCAGTGACGGAACCAAGATCCTGGGTAACGGTTTGGTCAGGCATTACTAATAATATTTCATCGATATTCTTAAAATCGTAGTCTGATTTAGCCGCGTTCATCGCATCTGAAATTAGGCCGTTGAAATTGGGGGTTTGGGACTTTAAATTGTAGGAAGCTGTGTTCGAATTGATCGCATAGACCTTCTCTGATGACACAAATTTCAAGGATAACTTGCCATAACTTTCGGTTTTATAAAACTGCGCTGCAATAGGTTCCTGGATGGTTTCATACTCTTTAATGGCTGCAGGATTGAGCGCGGCATCCAAGTACGATGCATATATAACTCCGATATTCAGAGTTCCTTGTGTCGACATCCATGAGGAGGAACGCTGGTATCCAAGATTTAAATCCTGGACCGATGAAGTGAGTTCACATTTTTGAGGACTTTGAAAGACGCTTTGCGAAGAGATGGAAGGGTCTGGGATTTGAATGGCAGCGACCGGCGGCGTTGCAACGCTGGGAG
>CAIWXY010000147.1 GCA_903916775.1 uncultured Actinomycetes bacterium | reverse complement strand
ATTTCAATGCAACCCTCTTGAGTTGGAAATCCAGCAGGCATATATCCAATTAACGCAGCGCGCTTCTCGCTGCGCTTCTTAACAAATAAATCTTCTAGAGGCGTAGTCATTTATAGTGGAATCCCGAAATAGTTGGCTGCAGTTTGGACATCTTTGTCACCACGCCCCGAAAGGTTAATGAGCAAAACCGCATCTGGGCCAAGCTCTCGTCCAACTTTCATTGCTCCCGCTAAAGCATGCGCTGTTTCGATAGCAGGAATGATTCCTTCAGTTTTTGAAAGCAAAGAGAAGGCTTCCATAGCTTCATCATCAGTAATGGCGCGATATTCAGCGCGACCAATGTCGTTGAGATAAGCATGCTCTGGCCCTACTCCCGGATAGTCCAGTCCAGCTGAGATTGAATGCGACTCAATCGTTTGACCGCTCTCGTCCTGTAAGACATATGTGCGAGTGCCGTGGAGTACGCCTGGTGTTCCACCAGAGATCGTAGCTGCATGAAGTCCAGTTGAGACTCCACTACCTCCAGCTTCTAGCCCAATGAGACGAACATCAACATCATCGATAAATGGATGGAAAATTCCAATTGCATTGGAACCTCCACCTACGCACGCAAGTACGGCATCTGGAAGTCGGCCGATGAGCGCTTGCACTTGCTCACGCGCTTCAACACCAATGATGCGGTGAAAATCTCTGACCATAGTAGGGAATGGATGCGGACCTGCGACGGTTCCCAATAAGTAATGCGTGGTCTCGACATTCGTTACCCAATCACGCATCGCTTCGTTAATGGCATCTTTAAGGGTCTTACTACCTTGAGTAACGGGTACTACATCTGCGCCTAATAATTTCATTCGAGCTACGTTGAGTGATTGGCGTTTTGTATCTTCTTCGCCCATATAGACAACACACTCAAGCCCCAAAAGAGCGGCAGCAGTCGCAGATGCAACACCATGCTGTCCTGCACCTGTCTCGGCAATGATCCGCTTCTTGCCCATTTTCTTAACAAGTAGTGCTTGACCTAAAACGTTGTTGATTTTGTGCGAACCAGTGTGATTGAGATCTTCCCGCTTGAGCAAGATGCGAGCCCCACCTGCATGCTCCGAGAATCGTTTTGCTTCCGTAATGATGCTTGGGCGACCGGTGTATGTTCGATGGAGTTCGCTTAATTCACGCTGGAACTCTGGGTCCGCAAGCGCGCTCTCGTACGCAACCGTCAGCTCATCTAAGGCAGAGATAAGCGCCTCTGGCACAAATCGACCGCCATATGGGCCGAAATGCCCCAATATTTCAGATGTAAGAGGTGCGCTCATAAGCCAAACCTACCAGCCAACTATCTAGCCAGCAGTGTGCGAATCATCTCCTTCGGATCGCCCGACTTCACGAGAGTTTCCCCGACCAGTATCGCTTTTGCTCCAGCTTCCTCGGCGACGGCTACCTGTTCGCGTGATGCAATTCCGGATTCGGCTACCTTGAGGACCTCACCCGGAATCATTGGTATCAAGCGAGCGAATGCATCTGGATTAATTTCCAGAGTCTTGAGATTTCGAGCGTTTACGCCGATGATTGAAGCGCCGCTATCAACTGCCCGCTCTAATTCCGCCTCGTCATGGACCTCGACCAAGACATCCATCCCAAGTTCGCTAGCCATCTGAGAAAAGTCGGTGAGCTGAGAATCAGAGAGCGCTGCAACAATCAAAAGCATCAAGTCTGCGCCTAATACTCGCGTCTCAAGAACTTGAAATTCGGTAACAATAAAATCTTTGCGCAAAATCGGAATGGATAATTCACTACGGACTGCT
>CAIWXY010000146.1 GCA_903916775.1 uncultured Actinomycetes bacterium | reverse complement strand
CAAGCAGCGTAGAAGAAGTGTGAGGATAAACAACTATGTTAGATGTTAATTTCTTCGATGAACTGCGTATTGGTCTAGCGTCAACGGACAATATTCGCGAGTGGTCTTTTGGCGAGGTTAAGAAGCCAGAGACAATCAACTACCGCACACTCAAGCCAGAGAAGGACGGACTCTTTGACGAGAAGATCTTCGGACCAACTCGTGACTGGGAATGTTATTGCGGTAAGTACAAGCGCGTTCGATTCAAGGGAATCATCTGTGAGCGTTGCGGCGTAGAAGTAACACGCGCAAAGGTTCGCCGTGAGCGCATGGGTCACATCGAGCTTGCTGCTCCAGTAACTCACATTTGGTACTTCAAGGGCGTTCCAAGCCGCTTGGGTTACCTCCTTGATCTTGCTCCAAAGGATCTTGAAAAGGTCATCTACTTCGCTGCTTACATGATCACATCTGTCGATGCTGAAGCTCGCGCAGAAGATCTACCAACACTTGAGAAGAAGCTCCATGCTGATATCAAGAAGATCGAAACTCGTCGCGACAACGACCTCGATACCCGTCAGAAGAAGCTCGAAGCTGATCTAGCTGAGCTCGAAGCTGCAGGCGAGAAGGCCGATGTAAAGCGCAAGGTCCGCGAGTCTGCAGAGCGTGAGCTCAAGGCAGTTCGTGATCGTGCACAGCGCGAACTCGATAGCTTGGATGCAGTTTGGTCACGCTTCAAGAACCTCAAGGTTCAAGATCTCGAGGGTGATGAAGGCCTATATCGCAATCTCCGCGATCGTTATGGCGTTTACTTCGAAGGTTCAATGGGCGCAGCTGCAATTAAGGCTCGTCTTGAGACATTCGACCTTCAGTCTGAGTACGAGAAGCTCACAGAGCTATCGCAAACAGGCAAGGGTCAGAAGAAGACTCGTGCGATCAAGCGCCTTAAAGTTGTCTCGTCATTCTTGAACACAAAGAACAAGCCAGCATCAATGGTCTTGGATTGCGTCCCAGTTATTCCACCAGATCTTCGCCCAATGGTTCAGTTGGACGGCGGACGTTTTGCGACATCAGATCTCAACGATCTCTATCGCCGCGTCATTAACCGTAACAACCGCCTCAAGCGTCTTGCTGATCTAGGTGCTCCAGAGATCATCGTTAATAACGAAAAGCGCATGCTGCAAGAAGCAGTAGATGCACTCTTCGATAACGGTCGTCGTGGTCGTCCAGTAACAGGTCCAGGAAACCGTCCTCTGAAGTCACTTTCAGACATGCTCAAGGGTAAGCAAGGTCGTTTCCGTCAGAACCTTCTCGGTAAGCGCGTTGACTACTCTGGTCGTTCAGTAATTGTTGTAGGACCACAGCTCAAGCTTCACCAGTGCGGTCTTCCAAAGCAGATGGCTCTTGAACTCTTCAAGCCGTTTGTCATGAAGCGTTTGGTTGATCTCAACCACGCACAGAACATCAAGTCTGCAAAGCGCATGGTCGAGCGTGCTCGTCCAGTCGTGTGGGATGTTCTTGAAGAAGTAATTGCTGAGCATCCGGTTCTTCTTAACCGTGCTCCTACTCTTCACCGCCTTGGTATACAAGCATTCGAACCACAACTGGTCGAAGGTAAGGCAATCCAGATTCACCCACTCGTATGTACAGCGTTCAACGCCGACTTCGACGGTGACCAGATGGCTGTCCACCTTCCACTCTCTGCAGAAGCACAAGCTGAAGCTCGCGTACTTATGTTGTCGAGCAACAACATCTTGTCTCCTGCATCAGGTCGCCCAATCACATCTCCTACCCAGGACATGGTGCTTGGTCTCTACTTCTTGACCTCACTTCGTGAGAAGCAACTCGGAGAAGGCCGTTCATTCTCAAGCATCGCTGAAGGCCTGATGGCCTTTGATCAAGGCTCTGTTTCACTACAAGCCAAGATCAAGATTCGCCTTATCGAGAACGGTGTTCCTGTTGTTAAGGAGACCACTCTCGGTCGCGTGATCTTCAACGAAGTGCTTCCAGCAGACTTCCCATTCGTTGACTACGACGTCACCAAGAAGCTTCTTGGTCTCATCGTCGACAACTTGGCTGAGGGATATCCAAAGGTCACAGTGGCAACCACGCTTGATGCGTTGAAGTCACTCGGCTTCTATTGGGCAACACGTGCTGGTGTAACAATCGGTATTGAAGATGTTGTTACCCCAAGCCGTAAGCGCGAAATTCTTGAAGGCTACGAAGTAAAGGCTGACAAGGTTCAATCCCAGTACGAGAAGGGTCTGATCACTGATGACGAGCGTCGTCAGGAATTGATCGAGATCTGGACCAACGCGACTGCAGAAGTTGCAGATGCGATGGAGAAGAACTTCACTGCTAACCCAAGCAACCCTGTATGGATGATGGTTTACTCCGGTGCACGTGGAAACATGATGCAGATCCGTCAGATCGCTGGTATGCGTGGACTTGTAGCTAACCCAAAGGGTGAAATTATTCCTCGCCCAATTAAGTCCAACTTCCGTGAGGGCCTCTCAGTACTTGAGTACTTCATTTCTACACACGGTGCCCGTAAGGGTCTTGCAGATACTGCGCTTCGTACCGCTGACTCGGGTTACTTGACCCGTCGTCTCTGCGACGTTGCACAAGATGTGATCATCCGTGAAGAAGATTGCGGTACCGATCGCGGCTTGACTCTCAAGATCGCAGCAACAAACTCAGCTGGCGAACTCGTTCGCGATGACCATGTCGAGACTTCGATGTTCGGTCGCAACTTGGCTGATGATGTCGTTGTTGACGGCAAGACAATCCTCTCCGCAGGAACAGATCTTGGCGACAAGAACATCGATATCCTCGTTGCAGCTGGTGTTGCTGATGTGAAGGTTCGCTCAGTACTTACTTGCGATAGCAAGGTTGGACAATGCGCAATGTGTTACGGCCGCTCAATGGCAGCCGGAAAGATTGTGGATGTCGGCGAAGCTGTTGGAATCATCGCTGCGCAATCAATTGGTGAGCCTGGAACTCAGCTCACAATGCGTACCTTCCACACTGGTGGTGTGGCTGGTGATGATATTACGCACGGTCTTCCACGTATCGTGGAGCTCTTCGAGGCTCGTACACCTAAGGGTGTTGCGCCAATCGCTGAGACTGCCGGTGTTGTTAGCTTCCTCGAGGATGCCAAGGGTAAGAAGATCATCGTTACGCCAGAAGATGGCAGCGAGCCGGTCGCATACCCAATCACTCGTCGTCAGAAGCTCAAGGTTGAAGATGGCCAGAAGGTCTCAGTCGGACAACAACTTGTTGTTGGTGCGATTGATCCTAAGCAGGTTCTTCGTATCCTCGGACCTCGTCAGACCCAGGTTCACTTGGTGAACGAGATTCAAGAGGTTTACCGCTCCCAGGGCGTATCGATCCACGATAAGCACATCGAGATCATCGTTCGTCAGATGCTCAAGCGCATTACTGTGCTGGAGCCAGGCGATACCGATCTTCTTCCAGGTGAGCTTGTGGAGCGCGGTCGCTTTGAGACAGAGAACCGTCGCGTTGTCACAACTGGTGGCAAGGCTGCATCAGGTCGTCCAGAGCTATTGGGTATCACAAAGGCATCTCTGGCAACAGATTCTTGGTTGTCAGCGGCTTCCTTCCAGGAGACCACAAAGGTTCTTACCGACGCAGCGTTGGCCGAGAAGAGCGATCCGCTTCTTGGACTCAAAGAGAACGTCATTATCGGAAAGCTCATTCCTGCTGGTACAGGACTTGCTCGTTATCGCAACGTGCGTGTTGAACCAACAGAAGAGGCAAAAGCAGCGGTTTATGCTGCTTATGACGAGTATGACTTCACACCGTTTGAGACCCAAGGTTCTGGTGAAGCAATTCGTTTGGACGATATCGAAGTTCGATAATCGCTCCAGAAGCTCTAAAGTCCTTTATGTAAAGGCTTTTTCACAAACCCCGTCAGATAACTGGCGGGGTTTGTGGCTTTAGTGGGGGATAAGCAGAGTGATGGATGGCAGCGTTGGGCGCCCGAAAGTGTGCCTATTTTTAGACTGCCGGCTCTCGACTGACAAAAAATTCGACTTACGTTCTAGACAGCCAGTCCAGTAAAGTGAGATGGTGAATAGTCAGACCAGCCATGGCCTAGGGTTAACCCCTGGCGCGACTGGTCGCATCGCAAAATTTCTGACTTTCTTACTCATCATTTCAGGCCTAAGTTTGGTGGCCGACGCAGGTTGGGTCTCCAAGGCGCAGGCTTCAAATCCAACCCCGGTTTTATTACTCGACCCAGGAAATCAAGCCTCCTATGTGGGCAGCGGAACTACCTGGAGCGACATCAGTGGCAGCGGCTACACACTCGGCGCATCGCCATCATCCACATTTCCGACTTATTCTGCGTCCAATGGTGGCGTATTCAATTTCACCGCTTCATCATTGCAAGGCGCAGCAACGACCGGCAACTTCGGTGCGGTCTCTACATTCACCGCTGAAGCTTTCTTCAAACTAAGTGCGTGGCCGACCGCGGACCGCACTTCCATCGTCACGACTCAATATGGAGGCGGCGGCATCGTCGGCCCGACCCTCTATGTCAGCAGCGGTGGAAAGTTGGATGGCGGGTATTTTGACGGTAGCTATTGGCGTACTGCTTACGGCGACGATAACGTCATACCAGCTCCAGGTTACCAACTCTCATTAAATACTTGGTATGCGGCCGGAGTTACATTTGATGGCACAAATGTGCGCCTGTACGTAAATAACTCCTTGGTTTCGACTTCCACTGAGAATCTTTCGGGGACAAGTTCTAGCCGTGCTGCACAGTTGCGTATTGGAACACGATGGGATGGAGATGGAAGTTCAAGTGTTTACACTACCGGCTCAATAGGAGTCGTCAAGGTTTATAACTCAGCCCTGAGCGCGGCCCAGATTTCAACTGACTACACCACCTATTCCGGCAGGTACTTTCCGCAAACGTCCGTCACTGGTAGCGGTAGCAATGCTTCCGCGTGTAATCAAACAGGCTCAAATCTCGGTAACGGTTCAACAGACGTAACTGCAGTAGGTACAACGGGTGGATATTGTGTCGTGACGTTTACTAACCCGAATGTTTCGTACTCATGGACGGTCCCAACTGGCGTCAGTGCTGCACAGCTCTTGATAGTAGGTGGTGGCGGTGCGGGCGGTGGTGGCATCGGCGGTGGTGGCGGTGCGGGCGAGTTTGTACCGATCGCTTCACAATCTTTGACCGGCGGATCGGCTATCGCTATTAAGGTTGGCGCGGGCGGCACTTCCAATAACTGGACTTCGGGTTATGCCGGAAGCTCGTCTAGTTTCGGATCGATTACTGCCTATGGTGGTGGCGGCGGCGGTACCAATTCGAGCAACCCGGCCGTGGCGTCTGGTGGACCAGGT
>CAIWXY010000145.1 GCA_903916775.1 uncultured Actinomycetes bacterium | reverse complement strand
TGCTGCTGCAGAACGTCCATTTACGCTCGAGATAGCAGCACCAACCGCGCCTAAATTGGTTATTGACACCCCATCTGCAATACTTTGAGTGCACGATCTCTGCGCGACACCGCCTCACACGTGGTTAGCCCGCCGCGAAATCGGATGAAGTACCAAGAAGTTTGAGTAACCAAAGATTTTAGGAAATGGCTTCAACCGAAGCCCATCACAAGGCCCATGTAGGCCTTATGGTTTTGTTAGAAGAGGATTTAAGTTATGGCCCCCGAGCCAAAAAAAGCGCGTAAGCGCCCAGCGAAATCTGCTGCAAAGAAAGACTCTGCCCCAACTCAAGAAGTCGTTGAGCAGGCTCAAGTCGTAGAACCTACCGAGAGCAAGCCAGTTGCTAAGCGCGCAGCCAAGAAGGCGGTCGCACCTGTTCCAACAACAGAAGATGCACCGGTACGCGCGAAGAAGGCTGTAGCACCAGTTCCAGTACCGCTATTCCAAGAAGCGCCAACTACGAGCGCTCCAGCGAAGAAGACCGCGGCCAAGAAGAGTGCAGCAAAACCAGCCGCTAGAACGAGCGATGAAAAAATTGAAAGCTCGGATAAGTCTGCAGACGAATCAGCTCAAAGTGCTGCAAGTGATGAAGGCTCATCATCGGAAACAGAGAGCCAAGCACAGCGTCGTCGTCGCCGCCGTGGTGGACGTGGACGTCGTCGCCCAGGTAGCAACGAAGGTGCGTCTAACGATGATAATTTTGAAGGAACTCTCAGCGAAGATGGCGAAGAGCTCGATCCGGGCGCAGTCTTTGATGAAGACGGTGAAGTAAACGAAGACGGCACAACACATCGTCGACGTCGTCGTCGCCGCGCACGCGGTGAAGGCGTAACTCCAGGTGAGAGCGTTGATGAAGATGGCGTAGCGGTTGTCGTCAAAGTTCGCGAACCTCGTACTCGCGATGAATCTTCTCGTAACGATCGCGGAGACCGCAATGATCGCGGTACTCGCAATAACCGCAACCGCAATGATCGACGTGACCGCAATGATCGTGGGGACCGTAACGACCGCAATCGTGATTTCACTCGTCGCCGCGGAACAATCATTACCGAATCAGAATTTCTTGCTCGACGTGAATCGGTAGATCGTGAGATGTTGGTTCGCCAGACTGGCGATCGGACTCAGATTGCAGTGCTTGAAGACAAGATCATGGTTGAGCACTACGTCAATCGAAACAGCAATATTTCCTATGTGGGCAACGTTTATCTGGGTCGTGTTCAGAATGTACTTCCATCAATGGAAGCTGCATTCGTAGACATCGGCAAGGGACGTAACGCAGTTCTTTATGCGGGTGAAGTGAACTGGGATGCTGCAGGCATCGCTGAAGGTTCTAGCCGAAAGATCGAGAATGTACTCAAGACAGGACAATCTGTCCTTGTTCAAGTAACTAAAGATCCAATCGGTCAAAAGGGTGCGCGCCTAACAAGTCAGATCTCGCTTCCTGGTCGCTATCTTGTTTATGTTCCAGGTGGAGCCATGAGCGGTATTAGCCGCCGACTTCCAGATCAAGAGCGCAGCCGCTTGAAATCAATTTTGAAAAACCTCATTCCTGAAGAAGCTGGTGTCATTGTTCGCACAGCATCAGAAGGTGCGAGCGAAGAAGAGCTAGAGCGCGATGTACTGCGTCTCAAAGCGCATTGGGAAGATATCCAAGAGAAGGCAGAAAACCCTTCAACATCTGCGCCATCACTTCTTTACAGCGAACCTGATCTCACAGTTCGCGTTATCCGCGATATCTTCAACGAAGATTTCCGTCGCCTCGTTGTTCAGGGCGATCAAGCATGGGATGACATCAATAATTACCTCGGGCATATTGCACCAGAGCTCACTGCGAAGATTGAAAAGTGGACTGGCGTGCGTGACATGTTTGTCGAGCATCGCATTGAAGAGCAGCTAGCTAAGGCCTTTGATCGCAAGGTGTACCTACCTTCTGGTGGATCACTCGTTATCGATCGCACCGAAGCGATGATCGTTATCGACGTGAATACAGGTAAGTTCATTGGTAAGGGCGGCAACCTTGAGGAGACCGTTACCAAGAACAACCTCGAAGCAGCCGAAGAGATTGCCCGCCAATTGCGTCTTCGCGATATGGGCGGAATTATTGTTATCGACTTCATCGATATGGCCCTGGAATCAAACCGCGATCAAGTTCTTCGTCGCTTAGTTGAGTGTCTTGGACGCGATCGCACCAAGCATCAGGTTGCCGAAGTTACCTCTCTCGGACTTGTTCAGATGACGCGTAAGCGTGTCGGTCAAGGACTGATCGAAGCTTTCTCAACCACCTGCGAATCATGCGGTGGTCGTGGAATCCACATCCATTCAGAGCCTGTCCGTAAGGTCGCTCTCGATAAGGATATGGACCAGCGCTATGTCCCATCGACGAACTACGACGACGACATCTCCACTGAGGCCACTGAGGCCACTGAGACTGATGAGGCTGATGAACGTGTTGCGGAGGTGGCAGAAGTTGTCGCTCCCGAGGCCCCGCAGGTGTATGAATCAGCTTCCGCAGGCTCGCCAGCCCCTAGGAAGCGCCGCCGGGCGGTAAGTAGTGGGGTCATAAGCCCTTCTTAATCCCAGTTTGACCTAAGGGGCCGCTCATCCGTACCCTTACCCTCTGGCCATAAAAGGCCCGATCCATCCGTTCAAGAAGTTCTTTCTAGCTTTACTAGATTGATAAAAAAGGGAGTTACCGTGTACGCGATTGTTAAAGCTGGCGGCCGTCAGGAAAAGGTTGCTGTTGGCGACACGATTACAGTTGATCGCATCAACGCAAAGGTTGGCGCATCTGTAAATTTCCCTGCTCTTCTTCTCGTTGATGGCGCAACAGTCACAACTGATGCGAAGACATTGGCTGCAACAAAGGTCACCGGTGAGATCCTAGAAGAGACAAAGGGTCCAAAGATCGACATCCTTCGTTACAAGAATAAGACTGGCTACCGCCGTCGTTCAGGTTTCCGTTCCCAACTTACGCGCGTGAAGATCACCGCGATTGCAAAGTAGGAGGCAAGTAAATGGCAAGTAAAAAGGGCGTCTCCTCGACTCGAAATGGTCGCGACTCCAATGCTCAGTACCTCGGTATTAAGCGCTTTGGTGGTCAGGTAGTAAAGAGCGGTGAAATTCTTGTTCGCCAACGCGGAACAGTTTTCCACCCAGGTAAGAATGTAGGAATCGGTAAGGACGACACACTATTCGCACTATCAGCTGGAGCCGTTGAATTCGGTCGCGCTCGTGGTCGCAAGGTTGTCAACATTGTTCCGGTTGTCGCTACTGTCGCCTAAATAAGCGGAATTAACTTCAGGCGGGTCCGCGTACTGCGGGCCCGCTTTTTTATTCAGTGAAAAATAAAGATACATAGAGAAGGCCTAAAGATTGAAAGGGGAGTGAAATGGCAACATTCGTTGATCGTGTAACTCTTCATGCCTCCGCTGGTAGCGGTGGCGATGGCTGTGTATCTATTCACCGCGAAAAGTTTGTTCCACTCGGCGGTCCAGATGGCGGCAACGGCGGACGTGGCGGAGACATCATCCTTGTCGTTGATGACGGCGTCACCACGCTTCTTGATTTTCACCACTCACCACATCGCCGTGCGACTAATGGCCGTCCAGGCTATGGCGATTATTGCAACGGTGGCGAAGGTGCTGACCTCGTGCTCGCTGTTCCTAATGGAACAGTCGTTAAAGATTATTACGGAAATGTTCTTGCCGATTTGATCGGAGCAGGAACACGCTTTATTGCAGCACAAGGAGGCCGAGGTGGCCTTGGAAACGCAGCGCTAGCTTCTCGCAAACGCCGTGCACCTGGCTTTGCCCTTAAAGGCGAGAGCGGTGAAGAGCGCACACTTATTCTCGAACTCAAATCGGTTGCTGACATTGGCCTCATTGGTTTCCCAAGCGCAGGCAAGTCTTCTCTCATTGCATCGATTTCAGCTGCGCGACCAAAGATCGCTGACTACCCATTTACGACTCTTGCACCGAACCTCGGCGTCGTCCAAGCAGGAGACACTCGCTTCACGGTTGCTGATGTTCCAGGACTGATTCCTGGTGCATCCGAAGGCAAAGGTCTTGGTCTTGAATTCCTGCGCCACGTAGAACGCTGCGCAGCTCTTGTGCACGTACTTGATTGCGGAACACTTGAGACCGATCGAGATCCTGTAAAAGATTTCGACATTATTGAAGAAGAGCTTTCGCATTATGGTGGACTCTCTGAGCGCCCTCGCATCATTGCGCTGAACAAGATCGATCTACCTGATGGAAAAGCTATGGCCGATATGGTCCAGCCAATTTTTGAAGCGCGCGGATATGAAGTCTTCCAAGTTTCTGCTGCTGCACATATGGGTCTGCAAGAACTTACGTATGCAATGGCGCGCATTATTCAAGAAGAGCGTCGACAGAAGGCCAAGGAAGTTAAGACACGTATTGTCTTGCGACCAGTTGCTGTTAATGACAATGGATTTAAAGTTGTTGCAAACGAGGATCGCTCATTCACGATTACCGGTGAAAAGCCAGAGCGCTTTGTTCGCCAAACCGACTTTGGCAATACCGAAGCTGTTGGCTACTTGGCTGATCGCCTTGCAGCACTCGGCGTAGAGAAAGAACTCTTCAAGCAGGGTGCAAAGCCTGGCTCGGAAGTTCGAATTGGTTTGGGCGATGCTGCAGTTATCTTCGACTGGGAGCCTTCGATTGAAGCTGGTGCCGAGCTCCTTGCTGGCCCACGTGGTGGAGATCGACGCATTGAATCTCCATGGGCTGGTCGCTTTATGGAAGATGACGTTGATGAGCTCAGCGAAGATGAGATTTCGCGTCAATGGGAGTACGCCGTCCCCAATCCTAAAGATCCGAGGGTTGAAGGCGAATAATGAGCCGTTCTGCGATTACTGCTTCTAAACGCGTAGTTATCAAGGTTGGTTCATCCACCCTGACCGGAAGTGCTGGCGAAAGTCTTAATCTGCAAGCACTCCAAGCTCTTGTCGACGTTATTGCTCAATTGCGCGAGCAGAGAAAAGAAGTTGTCTTGGTCTCCTCTGGTGCTATTGCTGCGAGCTTCTCTGTTCTAGGACTCACTGCGCGTCCTAAAGATCTAGCATCTCAACAAGCATGCGCATCAGTCGGCCAAGGTATTTTGA
>CAIWXY010000144.1 GCA_903916775.1 uncultured Actinomycetes bacterium | reverse complement strand
CTGCAGGATGCGGAACAGACGCCTCACCGTACTATCGCGTCTTTAATCCTGTTGAGCAGGGCAAGCGATTTGATCCCGATGGGGATTACATTCGCAGATACGTGCCAGAGCTAGCACATCTGGCTGGAGCAGATATTCACGAACCATGGACGCTGCTAGATGGATTGAGTCATGGATATTGCGAACGAATCGTTGATCATGCGACCGAGCGTCTGGAATCCCTTGCACGCCTTGAGGAGATCAAGGCCGCCAAAGAACTACCCCCAAACCAGCGCGCTTAGCTTCATACATAGCGCTGTCGGCTCGGCGCATCAGCTCGGGTTGCCCATCATTGATGACGCGGCCAATGCTGATATCAACTTTTATCGATGAGCCCGCGATCATAAATGGATAACTCAGCGCTGCTCGCAAAGATTGTGCAACTTCTAGACCGTGATACGGCTGACCAAAGACAAGAACTCCAAATTCATCTCCACCTAAGCGTGCAAGAAGTGATTCCTTGGTGAGTACTCGCTCGAATCGGATTGCAATTGCTTTGAGTAATTGATCGCCGATTCCGTGGCCCAACGTGTCATTAACGTTCTTAAATCCATCTAGATCCATAAGAAGAAGCGAACCTTCTTGGCTTCCCAACAGCTCTAACTCACCGAGAAATCTGCGCCTGTTAGCAAGACCCGTGAGTTCATCGGTACGAGCTAACTCGCGATCGGTGATTGCCAACCTCGCTCCGCGAAGAGCCAGGGCCATTCGGATGAACGAGAGCGCAATGGTTGCTAGTGCTGGGATCAAAGCGAAGACTGGGATGACGTTGTGCTTGATAGCTGCGACACCCAAGACGACGGAGGTGAAGACCAGCGCGATTGTTGCCGCAAATCCACTCACTCGATCGTTGAGTTCATCTTCGCCACCGCGATGCCAGAGCGCTTCAGCGATGATGATCAGGCCCAGTAACCAGCCATCGTCCATGAGTGAAGCAAAGGAATATCCGGAGGTTGCAGACTTCCACAAAAAGATGAGATCCGTTGCAGTGAAAATTGCGATGCCAAGCAAGAGCAGGAGTGACCGGAGAGCTTTACGTTGCAGGAATACAACCACGATCCCCATCGCTAGTAAGACGATATCTCCGATTGGATACAAGATGGAGAGAAAGACGGTTGAGGCGCTGCCCGCAAAATGGAGCATTGCAGTTTTTAGGAAAATTGCTGCGATCATCGACGATGTTCCGCAGATAATGATGATGACATCGAGCAATTCAAGTGAAGCGAATTTCTTTCGCGCCGTGAGCGCCCGCAGAAAACCAAAGAGCACCAAGGGATAAAAGATTGAATATGCGATATCGGAGAGATTGGGCCAGATCAGAAATGTCGAAAATGAGTTCCAACTCGAGATGGTCGATGCGCAGGACCAGAGAAAAATAGCTAGGGCGATGCTGCTACTCGCTAATCGATCATTAAAGAGCGGGGCTTTTACGGCAATCAGGGCCGCAACGAAGCTGATGAGATTAAAGAGCAGTACATCGCTGATCACGGTCGGAGTAGGAAAAATTAGGCGAATTCCCAGATGGAGTGCGAGAAGTGAAGGCGCCAATAATCGAAGCTTGAGGTATCGTGCTTCTGTGCCGATGGCACTAAAAACCATCCGCTTCATTATGTAAGGTTAGTCGCAAGTACTACTTGTGACCAGGCGAGGACAACGAGAGAGGCCCAACCATGACCGAGAAAACTATTTCACGTAGAGGTGCAATCTGTGGAGTTGTTCTAGCTTCACTTGGCCTGGCGATGGATTTCGCTCCTGATGCGGCGCAAGCTGCTGCAGGCATTTCAACTCTCAAGAATGGCAAACTCCAAATTGCTTTGGCTCAGAACAAGGTACTTTCAAAAATTGGCGGAAGTGTGATTGTTGGACTTAGCGATGGCTCCGAGTTGGCAGTTGTTCGCGTTGCCTCTGGAGTTAATGGCTTTGCCGCTTTAAGTCTTACCTGCCCACACAACGGCGCAACAGTGATGCAACAAGGCAACGACTGGATCTGTCCAGCCCATGGTTCTGAATTTACATTGTCCGGAAAACTACTTCGCGGCCCGGCTCGACAAGCACTAAGTGCTTATCCATTAGCCACGACCGCGAAGTATCTAACTATTGGTTAATAAGTAAAGCTTTATTCTGCCTGGCTATTAAAGACCAGCCTTACATGCCGCAGCAAGTGACTTCGTAGCAGTCGCCAAAGTTGCCTTTGCGGTTGCGCTTCCCCCACCAGGACCTGTGAGAGTCGTGAGCTGCGAGTTCAGGGTTGTGAGATTGGTCTGAGCGTTTGTGACCGAAGTATTCAAAATGTTCTGCTCATGAGTTAAGACCTGGATTAAACCTGAACGCTGTGTGATAGCGGTCTGCCATGCAGTCTTATCTGCTAGTGCAGTCGCAGCCGCATAAGCAGTTTGGTCTGCTGCAAGTTTTGCCTGCAACGCTGTGATTGCAGCAGCAAGGCCTGTTGCATAAATCTTGGTCTTTGTAGTCTGATCAGTGGAGATGAAGTATTGCTTCGCGTTTGCCGCAGCCAGTGCAGTCTGCGCATTTGTTAACTCTGTTTGATTTGCTGCAATTGCTGTTTGGAGCTGAGAAAGCACGCCAGCGCTTGTGTTGTTGGCAGATTGCGCTACTTTGAATGTTGATCCTTGGTTGATGCAGTTAGAGGTCAACCAGACAAGCTTCATGCTTGTTGGGGTTACAGGGTTGGTGCCGCATGTATATGTGGTGGCTCCACTCTTGGACTTAGCTCCAGCAACTGAACACGCGGCGCCTTGCTTAACGCTGGCTGCCTGCGCAGGTGCGATGCTGACGATTGCAGTTCCAGAAAGAAGGGCTGCGGCTAGAACAGCACCGAGTACCTTCTTGGTTGTGAACGTGATGGACATCTAAATCCTCCTGAGTAATCTTTTTATACATAGCTACCAATGCGGCTAATGGTCCAATTCTAGAGCGAGAGGCGCATAAGTAGGCGTAATTCACAGTTTCAGGGCGGTGAAAATACTGTGAATCCCCGCGAAACAGGGCTTTTCTAGCGCTATCTATAAGATTGAGCCAGTCATCTGGCCATCGGGTAGCTGACGTAGGTCCCAGTAGCTCAGTGGATAGAGCAACCGCCTCCTAAGCGGTAGGTCACGGGTTCAACTCCCGTCTGGGACACCATCGATGAGGTACTCATCGAGCGGGTTAATAGGTGCGTTGGCCGCCATTGTCCATGTCTAAGACCCATGTGTTTCATATGAGTAAAACGAGGGTGTCACCCATGTAAACGATTGACTCGGGCGCACAACAAAGCAGGTTTTAGAAGACGACTGTCCGATCCCCAACGATGAAGATGCGATCTTCGGCGTAGAGCTTGACCGCTTTGGAGAGGACGCGACGTTCAATATCGCGGCCTAGAGCAACGAGGTCTTCAGGGCGAGCGCTATGGGTTACATGCGCGACATCTTGTTCGATGATCGGGCCTTCATCGAGATCAGCTGTCACAAAGTGCGCCGTCGCACCGATGATCTTGACGCCACGTGCGTGGGCCTGGTGATACGGCTTGCTACCTTTAAAGCCGGGCAAGAATGAGTGGTGAATGTTGATGATGCGACCATCGAGTTGGCGGCAGAGTTCTGGAGTCAAAATCTGCATATAGCGGGCGAGGACAACGAAATCGATATTCTCGGCTTCGATTACTTTGAGAATAAGCGCCTCGGCAGCCTGCTTATCTTTGCCGAGGTAAATAAATGGCAGACCATGCGATTCGACGAGCTCGCGCAAGTCCTCGTGATTCGACATCACGGCTGGAATTTCAATAGGTAGTTCGCCAAGCTCTTGGAGGTACATCAAATCGCGCAAGCAGTGGCTCTCTTTAGTGACGAGTACCAAAGCACGCTTCTTTACTTGGGTTTCGCGGATATGAAGTGTTGGATGCAGGTGGGCCAAACCTGTTGAGATAACTGCTGTGGCCTCATCCAAAGTCTGAGTTGTTTGAAAGCGGGTGCGCATCACGAATAGATCGGTGTCGCTATCAGTGAATTGTTGGTTCTCGATGATGTTGCCATCGGCAGCGAGTACCGCGCTGGTCATTGAGTGCACAATGCCCGGTTGGTCTTTGCACTGGAGGGTAACTATCAGGTCCATGCGCCAAGTCTAACTTGCTTGAGCGGAGCTACACTTATTCCATGACTTCGCAGGAAAAGGATCAAAAACCAATCATCCCTGTGAAGACCAGCGATGAGTCAACGCCTGATCCGCGTGATTATGAAGATTCTTACTCGCGGGATGCGCAGATAGCTGCAGATAAGCCACCTCATCACGGGTAGTTATTGCGGGTAGGTATCCCAAGTAGTTATTGCGGGTAGGAAGTCGTTACTCAGATCCGCCGGTGGTTGGGCGGGAATCGGTTTTATAGAAGCCAGAGCCTTTAAAGACAATCCCCACATTCGAGTAGACCTTACGGACCTCGCCGCCACATTCTGGACAGACCGTGATGGGGGCGTCAGAGAAGGATTGGACCAGTTCAAAGGCGTGGCCACATTTCGCACAGGCATATTGATAGGTCGGCATGGCCTAAGTGTAAAGAAGTGAGAGGATAGGTTCTAATCGAGCTCTCCATCTGGCTCCAACTGCGCCGAAAGGGTCTACATCTGTGAGCAAACGTCTGGGTACTTCGCCAAAGATCTCCTCGCTGGTAGCCCTGCTCTCCCTTACTGGCCTCTTGACGCTCGGATCCCTCACCGCAGGCGCCGATTCTGCTTTTGCTAACGCGGTCGCTTCGTCATCTCCGGCCGTTGGCGCTGTCCTTGCTACCGCCCCCAATGCGGTCTCGGTGACGGCTACAGGCAGCCTTCTTGATCAGGGCAACACTCTGACAGTGACTGACCCGAATGGCACAGAAGTCGATGACGGTTCCATCACAATCAGTGACACCACAGCAGTTGTCGGACTCAAGCCTCTGACGGCAACCGGTATTTACACCGTCGCATACACACTTCTGAGTGCGACCGATGCTCCGCTCACAGGAACATTCACATTTCTCTTTAACGCTCCGGCCGCAATTTCTTCGCCGAGCGCAACACCAACTCCGACAGTTGCCACACCGACAAAATCTGCAACCAAAGCTGCTGGTACTTCGTCGTCAGCCAATATCTCAATCATTATTCTCTTTGTGATTGCAACAGGAGTTGCACTCTTTCTTATTTGGTATGCGCGAATGATTTGGAATGAAAGCCGCAGCCAGAAGCGCAGAAAGAAGAAGAGCGCGCCACGGACCAAAAAGAGCAGTGAGTAATAACGGTCGTATATGCACTCATTTCTAGCCTCAGCGCTCTCGTCCCACAACCACGTTCTGACTTCCAATCGCCTGGTTTCTTCCTTGATTCCGATTGTTAAGGACCTCAACCTCATTAGCTTTCTTGCGGCTATCGGAGTGCTCTATGCGATGGGATTTTTGGTCACAGAAGTCAAGGGCACACTCACAAAAGAATCACTTCGTCTTCGCTCATTAGCTGTACTTGCCACAACTATTTGGACAGTGACGGTTGTTGGTGGATTTATGCTCGAACTAGCTAATCTTCTCGGCTCTGGATTCTTGGCCGCATTTAGTACTAGCGCAATCCATGATTTCATCGCCCAATCGAGCCTTGGTCGTGATTACTTATTTCAAGTAATTGTTGGAGTAGCTGTCCTGGTTGGCCTCACTCGTGTGACAAAAGTACGCGGTACGTACTTCGCGCTCGTCCTGACTGTCATTGCCCTCATCGCTCCCGTTTTTCAGAGCCACGCCAGCAACGCTGGTAACCATGGGTTGGCGATCGGATCACTGCTCTTCCATGTGCTCTTTGCATCGCTGTGGGTGGGCGGAGTCATTGGGTTGATCGTTGTCGCCCCAGCTACTCGCGAACGTGCACTGCCGCGCTTTAGTTCGCTGGCGTTGTGGTCAGCAATCGCGGTCGGAGTTAGTGGTGTTCTCAACGCATGGACTCGACTTAATTTCATTGCTGGTTGGCACACCCTTTATGGACTCCTCGTAATTTTCAAAATAGTTCTTTTTGTAGCACTTGTCCTCATCGGTGCAAAGCATCGCTCATATATTGCATCGAGCATGAGCGGATCACGCCAAGTACTGCGGCTGCTCATCAACGAATCAATTGTCATGATCGCCGCTGTTGCGCTGGGTGGCTGGCTCGGCAGCATCACTCCGCCAACATCGCCAAGCGCGCTAAAACTTGAAGGCAATCCGGTTATCGCAATTACCGGAATAGTAATGCCACCAGCACCCAATCTCGCTCGCATATTTACAGCGTGGTCACCTGATGGAGCAGTGATTGGGTTCCTATTAATTATTACCGCGCTTTATATTAAAGGCGTCAGAGTGTTGAGTAAGCGCGGGGATAAGTGGCCGGTAGGTCGCACGGTCTCATTTGCATTAGCCGTTGCGGCAGTGGATTTCGAAACGAGTGGTGGCCTTGGGGTCTATGCCCACTTTGCTTTCTCTGATCACATGATCGCCCACATGGTGTTGGGAATGATTGCACCTATCGGCTTTGTGCTCAGTGCACCTATTACTTTAGCGCTGCGCACTTTGCCCCAGGGTCGCACCCCCGATGAACGTGGAATTCGCGGAACCCTCATTGCGCTCATTCACTCTCGTTATTCCATGGTGATCACCAATCCCATAGTCGCTCTTGCGCTCTTTGATGGCTCACTCTTTGTTCTCTACATGACGCCACTCTTTGGAAAATTGATGCAGAGCCATAGTGGCCACCTCTTTATGGATCTGCACTTCATGCTCGCGGGCTATCTCTTCTTCTATGTCATTGTCGGAGTCGACCCCAACCCGAAGAAGATTCCGCATATTGTGCGAATCATCATGCTCTTTGCTGCAATGGCGATCCACGCCTTCTTCTCTGTAGCACTTTTGTCTTCGTCAACGTTGATTGATGGCGGTTACTTCGCTTCGCTCAATCGGCCGTGGGCCACCAACTTGCTGGCAGACCAGCACACTGGTGGAGCCATTGGCTGGGCAATGGGCGAGATTCCAATTTTGATAGCGCTTATCGCCACCTTTATTCAATGGGTTCGAGATGATTCCCGCGAGGCTAAGAGAAGCGACCGTGCGGCAGATCGCGCCGAAGCAATGGGCGTAGATGACGAATTAGCTAAGTACAACAAATACTT
>CAIWXY010000143.1 GCA_903916775.1 uncultured Actinomycetes bacterium | reverse complement strand
GCATTTAATGGCTTCTCCAACTACCTGCATTTGCTAGATAATCCAGCTGTCCGTGGGCCATTTCTAGGCGTATTTCTATGGACATTCTGCTTCTCAATAATCACTGTCCTCATGATGTTTGCAGTAGGTCTTCTGCTGGCGATCGTTCTCGATCAAAAGCTTGCACTTAAACGATTTTATCGCTCAGTCCTAATATTGCCTTACGCGATTCCAAGCCTGATGTCGATCCTTATATGGCGCGGAATGTTCCAAACTCAGTTTGGTGCAGTCAATAGCCTCTTCCACACTCATATAGATTTCATGGATAGCCCCTGGTTCGCTAAAGGAATCGTGCTTATTGTGAATTTATGGCTCGGTTTCCCATACTTCTACCTCATCAGCTCCGGCGCACTTCAATCAGTACCTGCTGAACTCTCGGAAGCAGCACAAATCGATGGCGCAACATCATTTCAAGTTTTGAGAAGAATTAAATTACCTCTCGTATTGCAAATTCTTTCGCCACTGCTCATCGCATCTTTTGCCTTCAATTTCAATAACTTTAATCTGATCTACCTACTAACCGGTGGAGGACCAACCGATGTTTTGCACGGGAAGTTTGCTGGAGCAACGGACATTTTAATAACCTATACATATAAGACTGCATTCAACGGAAACCATCAAGACTTTGGTTCAGCTTCTGCAATTTCCATGGTGATCTTCATGATCATTGGACTTGTCTCGCTATGGAGTATTCGACGTTCACAGGTATTGGAAAATAACTAATGGAAACTACTCTCACGGTAAAAAGCCGGAAACCGATCACAAAGGGTCGTGTACTGAGCCATCTCTTTATCTGGGTTCTCATTTTTTTCACGGTTTTCCCTATCTATATCGTTATAGAAAGTAGTCTTAACACCACAGGGCTGCTCTCTACGAACTCATTTCTTCCACATGGAATTAGCCTGGCAAACTTCAAACTCCTATTTCATGACCCCGCCGTTCCTTTTAGTCGCTGGATGCTCAACTCATTTCTCCTTGCGATTCTCAACTCCATAATCTCCGTATTTGTGGGAGCTGGCGCGGCATTTGCATTTAGTCGAATGAAGTTCCGTGGTCGAAAAACTGGTCTGCAAGCACTTTTACTAGTACAGGTTTTCCCTTCATTTCTAGCAATTGCAGCTATTTATGTCATGATGGAGCGCATATACACAGTATTTCCAGCTTTTGGATTGGGCAGCATGGGTGGACTTCTTTTGATCTACCTAGGCGGTTCTATGGGTGTGAACGTCTGGCTATTGCGTGGTTACATCAACACAATTCCCATGGAACTTGATGAGGCTGCTCGCATCGACGGCGCCTCGACGATGCAAATCTACTGGTTAATTTTCTTCCCCTTGGCGGCACCAGTCTTGGCAGTCACGGCTTTGCTTACCTTTATCGGAACATTTAATGAATTTGTGCTCGCATCAATATTTCTCACAAATGTGGATCAGCGGACAGTCGCTGTTGGTTTGGAATCCTTTGTTGGCGCAGCGCTTGGTCAAAACTGGGGTCCATTCGCCGCGGGATCAATCCTTGCTTCAATTCCACTTATTGCAATATTTCTCTCTCTCCAAAGATTTATTATTGGTGGACTCACTCAAGGCGCCACAAAAGGTTAATTATTCTCGATCACGTTCGTTTCATCATGCAGAGCTACTACACGGAGGACGACAATGGCATTACCTGCCGACAAAGATTGGTGGCGACAAGCTGCGATCTACCAGATCTATCCACGCAGTTTCAAAGACTCAAACGGAGATGGCTTGGGTGACGTTAATGGCATTACGTCAAAAGCTAAGTATCTTAAGTCGCTCAGTCTTGATGCCGTCTGGTTAAGTCCGTTCTATCCATCTCCACTTGCTGACGGTGGTTACGATGTTGCGGACTATCGCAACGTCGACCCACGCCTCGGTACGCTTGAAGATTTCGATGCGATGGTGAAAGCGCTCCATAAAGAAAATATCCGCGTATTTGTCGATATCGTCCCCAATCACTCATCAGATCAACATGCGTGGTTCCAGGAGGCGCTGGCATCTAAGCCTGGCTCTAAGGCGCGCGAGCGCTATATCTTCCGTGATGGCAAAGGTAAAGATGGTGAGTTGCCACCCAATGATTGGGTGTCACATTTCGCACCGTCGGCATGGACTCGCTCGACTAATCCAGATGGAACTCCAGGCCAGTGGTATCTGCATCTCTTTGCACCTGAGCAACCTGACTTCAATTGGGATAACCGAGAGGTCCAACTCGATTTCATCAAGACCCTACGTTTCTGGTCAGATCGCGGCGTAGATGGCTTTCGCATCGATGTTGCTCATGCGTTGAAGAAAGATATGAGCAAGCTCAATAAGTCCTACCCAAAAATTGACTCCTTTGGAATCACGCTCAAAGGAAACGACATCCTCTTCGATCGTGACGAGGTGCACGAGATTTATCGCGAATGGCGCAAAGTTTTCAATGAATACAACCCGCCACGAGTTGCAGTGGCGGAGGCTTATATCCAAGCTCCGCGTCGCGTTCTCTATGCGCGCCCAGACGAGTTAGGCCAAGCTTTCAATTTTGACCTGTTAGGCGCCCCCTACGATGCTCGCACTTACAAACGAATAGTTTCGGAAAATATTGAGCTTGCAAAGACGGAGGGCTCATCGTCCACCTGGGTACTCAATAATCACGATCAAGTGCGCCAGCCAACCAAACTTGGACTTCCTAAGGAAACCAAACTCAATGAATGGTTGCTCTCAGATGGCAAAGATGCAGTTCTGGACAAGAAACTCGGTTTGGCTCGGGCCAAAGCTGCTGCTCTCTTTACGATGGCGCTACCAGGCTGCGTTTACATTTATCAAGGCGAGGAGCTAGGGCTCTTTGAAGTAGAGGATCTTAAACACCAAGATTTGCAAGATCCGATCTGGTCTCGCAATATCGTCACCAAGCGTGAGAGCGCTTTCTTTAAAGGTTATGGAAAGAATGTAAAAGGCGTTGCTGTTGTCCACGTCGATAAAGGCCGCGATGGTTGCCGAGTTCCATTGCCATGGACAATCACTGGCAAGTCATTTGGTTTTGGCAGCGGTGGATCGCACCTGCCGCAGCCTCGCTGGTTTAAAGACTTTGCCGTAGAGGCACAAAGTGGCCAGAAAGATTCAACCCTAGAGATCTATCGTCAAGCGCTGGCATCACGAAAGAAGTATCAGTCGACTGAAGATCTCATGTGGGAAAAGACAGGTGACCCACAGGTGCTCCACTTCAAGCGAGCCAACGGATGGCACTGCATCATGAATTTTGATGGCGATGCCTACTCGCTACCTAAGGGTGAAATTCTTGTGAGCAGCGGAAAGCTCTCGGGCAATAAAGTTCCGAAAAATACCTGTGTCTGGGTTAAAACCATAGCCTAGGCACGAAGCAAGCAATAAGGTTCTGTTATGGGCAAGCACATAACGTTTGATACTCATGGAGTTGCAGGACAGGGCTACCTCTCACTTCCAGAAAGTGGAAGCGGCCCTGCCGTTATTGTGATTCAAGAGTGGTGGGGCTTGGTTGGCCACATTACAGATGTCGTCGACCGATTCGCTGCTGCAGGTTTTGTCGCATTTGCTCCCGACCTCTATCACGGCCAGGCAGCAAGCGAGCCAGACACGGCAAAGAAATTAATGATGGAACTTAAGCTCGATCTCGCTGGCAAAGAGATGACTGCCGCAGCCTCGTATTTACTCGCGCTGCCCGAAACAACAACAAGTCATGTTGGCGTAGTGGGATTTTGCATGGGTGGATCACTCGCAATCTGGAGTGCAACGCTGAGCGAGAAGATCGGTGCAGCTGTTGCTTTCTATCCAGGCTCTTCATGGGAGCGCCATGACCCAGAGTGGAAGAATTTCTCGGGTAAGGCTGCGCTTATTCATTGCGCAGAGGGCGATGGCACCTCCAGCGCACCTGGAATCCAGGAAGCACTTCGCGAGATTAAAGCTGCGGGTGGAGTTGTCACGGCTTATGACTACCCAGGAACGCAGCACGCCTTCTTTAATGATGAGCGCCCAGAGGTTTATTCAGAATTAGCTGCAGCACTGGCTTGGGAGCGCACTCTTGATTTCTTCTTTAATAACGTGAAATAAGAGAATAAGCCTGTGTACATTCCTCATAAATTTGTTGTTACAGAATGGGACGAGATCACTCGTTTCGCTCATTCGGCACGTGCGGCTGATGTAGTGACAGTGTCGCCAGATGGCACACCAATCTCAACGCTGATGCCTTTTGTCTGGGATCAGAGTCAGATGAGCGATACATATTTTGGCAAACTCGTTATGCATATGGCGCGAGCTAACCCGCAGTGGAAGAGCGTCGCATCTGACACAAAGGCACTAGCGATAGTGCGTGGCCAACAGGCCTATATTTCTCCAACTAATTATGCGAGGAAGTTGGAAGACCACAAAGTTGTACCAACGTGGAATTATCAATCACTCCATCTCAGCGGCACGTTAGAGGTAAGCGAAGATCGAGAGCTGCTTCGCACAATCGTTACTGACCTCACTGCATTTCACGAGAAGGATCGTGCAGATTCTTGGCACGTAGCCCAGGCAGATCAGGAGTACATCGAACTCGAGCTCAAGGGTATCGTGGCAGTAATTTTGAACATCACATCTGTGGAAGCAAAATACAAACTCAGCCAGAATAAATCAGAGGCTGATCAGAGCCGAGTTATTAAAGATCTGGAAAATTCAGCGATACCAGGTGAGGCTCACATCGCATCAGAGATGCGCAAACTCCAGCCTTAAACTCCGATATCTTCATTCCAGACTTCAGGTTTTTCTGCAATGAATTTTGCCATCATGTCTTTGCACTCTTGCGAGTTGAGATTTATTACCTCAACACCATGAGATCGCAGCAGATCCTCTGCTCCCATAAATGTTTCATTTTCACCGAGGACAACGCGAGGAATTCCGTAGAGCAGGATCGCACCAGTACACATGTGGCAGGGGGAGAGCGTGGTGTACATATTTGCCTTCTGATAGACAGAGGCTGGCAGGCGGCCGATATTCTCTAGACAATCAGTCTCGCCATGGCGGATAGCGCTGCCAAGCTGAACTCGCTTGTTGTAGCCGACTCCTAGGACTTTGCCATCTACAACGAGCGCCCCTCCAATAGGAACACCGCCCTCGGCGCCACCTTGGCGAGCGGCTTGAATGGCAAAATCAAGAAAATGTTGGTCGTCCATGGCTCTCTTTCAATGTGTATGGGCAGCTTCTGTTGGCATAACTTTAAGCTCAAAACAACCCTCAGGAAACCCTCAAGTAACCAATTTTGCCTATACGGTTTACCCATTCCCTCGGTCTATGAGCCGTCATTTCATACGGGGTCGCAAACACCCCCGAGAACAAAATTAGGAGAGAAGACGCATGTCTAATCTAGAAATTCGCGAAGGCGAGTACGGGGCAAAAGTCCTCGCACTTGAACCAGGCGGCATCGAAGCAATTCCAGAAAAAGAGCGCCATGGAAAGGCTCGCAACCTCTTTGCGACCTGGATGAGCCCAAATCTTGAATTCGCCACAATGTTCGTCGGAGTACTTGCCGTTGCAGTATTCGGATTGAGCTTTGCTCAGGCTGTACTAGCTATTGTCATCGGAAATGCACTTGGAGCATCTGCTCAGTTCATTTTGACTCAAGATGGTCCACGCTATGGCGTCCCACAGATGGTCTTGAGCCGTTCTGCTTTTGGAAAGCTTGGCAACATTTTGCCATCAGTAGCTAACGCAGGCGCCGCCGGTATCGGCTGGTTCGCGGTTAACAGCGTTTCTGGCGCATGGGCTCTTTCTAGCCTTACAAAGAATCACTTACATGTGATCCCTAGCTTGGTCATCGTCGTTCTTATCCAAGTAACCGTTGCCTTCATTGGTCACAACTTGGTACTTGTTGTTGAGCGCTACCTATTTCCATACTTGATCGTGATCTTTGGTGTTGCTTGTGTATATGTCCTAACAAGCTCTCACCTACACCTTGGTGCTGCTGGTGCAGGTAAGACACCTGGTGGATTTTTGATCACTGTTGCATCTGTCTTCGGATATGCAGCAGGCTGGAACCCATTCGCAGCTGACTATGCTCGCTACCTTCCAAAGAGCGAAAAGCCTAAGTCTGCTGGATTCTTTGCTGGCTTTGGCCTCTTCTTCTCAGCCGCAGTTCTTGAAATCGTCGGCGCAGCTGCAGCAACCGCAGGCAACGGAACTGGCTTCGATAGCAGCTCTAACCCAACAGGTGGCATCGTCGGATTCATGCCAGGTTGGCTCGGCAAGCTATTCCTACTTGGAGTAGTCGGCGGATCTATCTGCGCAAACGTTTTGAACATTTACTCTGGCTCAATGTCATTCCTGACAATCGGAATCAAGCTCGGAAGCAATATCCGTCGCGGACTTTTCGCTACGATCTTTGGTGTCGCTGGTTTCTTCTTGGCTAAGTCAGCTATGGGAAATCCAAATAACAACTACACCAACTTCCTATTGACCATGTCTTATTGGATCGGACCTTGGTTGGGCGTCATCATGGCAGACAAGTTCCTGCGCAAGGGTGCTTCAGTTGAGAAGTTGCTTTACTCAAAGCGCGAGAACTGGGCTGGTCCAGTTTCATTTGTGATCGCAATTGGTTTTGCAATCTGGGGATTCGTCAACCAGACCTGGAACACTGGCAATCCAAAGAATCCAACCGATTACATCAACGGTTACTTTGTGCAACACCATCCTAAGATCGGTGATCTCACCTTCTGGGTTGGATTTATCGTTGCATTCGTACTTTATGTAATCCTTGCTGGCAAGAAAGTTAAAGCTGAAAAGTAGTCAGCACTAGGTAGTCGAAAAAGAACGACTACCAAGAAGTGTGAAGTGGGCGTCCTTCTGCATAACCCGATGCAGATTGGATGCCCACTACTGCTTTATCGTGAAATTCATCGATAGTGGCAGCACCAGCATAAGTAAATGATGAGCGAACGCCAGCAATAATTTGATCGAGCAAGTCTTCAACACCTGGACGAGCAGGATCGATATACATACGTGATGAAGAGATTCCTTCTTCGAAAATCGCTTTACGAGCACGATCAAATCCACTCTCGCCAGATGTGCGAGCATATACTGCGCGGGCCGACGCCATACCGAATGACTCCTTGTAGAGCTTGCCGTTGCTATCGCGCATCAAATCACCAGGGGATTCAAGTGTTCCCGCAAACCATGAACCAATCATCACTGATGATGCGCCAGCAGCAAGTGCCAAAGCCACATCGCGTGGATGTCTAACTCCACCATCGGCCCATACATGCTTACCGAGTTCACGCGCGGCAGCTGCACATTCGAGTACTGCAGAAAATTGTGGACGACCGACGCCAGTCTGCATACGCGTGGTGCACATAGCTCCTGGTCCAACTCCAACTTTGACGATATCTGCGCCAGCTTCAATAAGAGCCTTTGTTCCAGCAGCAGTAACAATATTGCCAGCAGCTATGGTGATCTTTGAATCAAGAGCACGGACGGCCTTAATTGCTTCGATCATCTTCACTTGGTGGCCGTGAGCGGTGTCAATAACAAGTACATCTGCTCCAGCAGCAATGAGCGCCCTTGCTTTTCCAACGACATCGCCATTAATTCCGATTGCAGTTGCGATACGAAGTTGGCCATTCTTATCGACCGCTGGCTTATATAGAGTTGCGCGTAGTGCGCCACCACGAGTCAAGATTCCGACCAAGTTGCCAGCTGAATCAACAACTGTTCCGAATGAGCGACGGCCCTTCTCTAAAATTTCGAAGGCTTCGCGTGGCTCAACAGACTCCGGTAACGAGATGAAATCACTCTGCATGATCTGATGAAGCTGAGTAAAGCGATCGACCTTCTCGAGATCGGATTGAGTGACAACGCCAACAGGCTTCTTGCCATCTACGATGACCAGCACCCCATGAGCGCGCTTATTGATCAGATCGATAGCGTCGGCGACAGTTTCGTGTCCAAGCAATGTAACCGGTGTTTCAAAGAATGTGTGTCGTGCTTTCACCCACGAGATGACGTTTTCGACTACATCAAGGGGAATATCTTGCGGAATCACAACAATTCCACCACGACGCGCCACTGTCTCAGCCATTCGGCGACCAGCGATCGCAGTCATGTTAGCCACGACGATCGGAATAGTTGTTCCGGTGCCATCAGATGTGGAGAGATCAACATCCATGCGGCTAGCGACTTGGGTGTAATTAGGGGCCATGAAGACGTCATCGTAAGTGAGGTCGTAAGTGGCTGATTGATTCACGTTTAAGAAATGCACGTTGCCTAACTATACACCTGCAGATCTGCTCGCTATGGTTGTTCTATGTTCGGCATCGGCTTCGAGAAGCTCTTCGTACTGGCCTTATTGGGCGCATTTCTCGTTGGGCCTGATCGCCTACCTAAAGTTGCGGCGGATCTTGCCCGATTTATCCAGAAAATGAGGGCCCTTGGTCAGCAAGCAGCGAGTGAACTAAAAGAGCAGCTTGGCCCTGAGTTTCAAAACCTCAACACTGCCGATCTCAATCCCAAGCAGTTTATAAAGAACAATCTTGATGAGATCTCACAAAGCTTAGATCCCATCAAGAATGAACTTACTTTGCCTGCCAAAGAGTCAAGGATTGATCCCGATCTTCTTTAGCAAGAGAAGTTGGTCATCCAAAGCAATGACTATTGCTTTGTGAACCCTGTCGGACACGACGGATTGATTCCGTAAGCAATTCGAACTCCATGGCCTTGCTTGGTGCAATGAATGTAGATCACCTTCGGTCTTACAGAAGCGGAAGTCACGGAACTCGAAGCAGTCGGAGTCGGACTCTTTTGTGCAGAAACCACAATTTCCTGTTCTGCAAGGACTGGTGCAGAACCGTTGTACAGCTGAATGGAATAATTACCGGCTGATTTGCTGATTAGTGGGAGTGTGACTGAGGTTGATGACTGTGTCCATGACCCCTCTGGCAAGTTCACTCCATTTACCTGAACTGTCACTATTTTCTCCACAAATTTTCCATTGATGGCGATCAAAGTATTTGTATTGGTAGGTGCCAAGGTTGGAGATATCGAAGTTATCTTCGACTGTTGAATGGGATCTGGGACAGGGGTTGGTGCTGGCGCTTGTGGAGTGACAACTTGCGCCGTGCTGACCGTGATCGCAAAAGTTGCAGTTGCGGTTCCAGAACCGTTTGTTCCTGTAATGGTGTACGTGACAAGCGAGACAGCCGATAGCGGAGTTCCAGCAATGAGCCCCGTGGTTGTATCAAAACTTAAGCCATTACTAATGTTAGGTGAAATGGAGTAACTGGAGATCGGGCCTCCTGTAGATGTGATGGAGTAGCCGTTGATCGATGTTCCCACTGTTGCGCTTTCTGTGGAATGCGAAAGGGTGAAAGCGGGGAGAGCGACAGATTCACCGAAATACCGGACTAGCGCAGAATTCATACCAAGTCCTGGATTACTTAGTCCGCCTGCAACAATTTTCCCGTTGCTAGTTAAAGCAATACTGTTTATGGAGCTATAAGTCTGAGGAGTGGAAGTCACCACTCCACCCGTGCCAAAAGTGCTATCGAGCGCTCCGGACGCGCTATATCGAGCAATAGTGAAATTCGCATTACTACCATCGCTGCTATATCCGCCTGCCACAATTTTACCAACACTGTCGATAACTAAGCTGGAAACACTGCTCGAGCTAACCCCTATATGTGACGCGACACCACATGAACCAAAAGTGCAGTCGAGAATACCGTCAGATCTGTAGCGAGCAACGGTGAAATTAAGGTTATTTCCATCGCTGCTATATCCGCCTACAACAATTTTTCCACCAGCGGCAATCGCAATACTATTAATACTGCTATTTGTGACCCCAATGGGTGAGGTTATTACTCCACCCGCTCCAAAGGTAGTGTCAAGAACACCAGCAGATGTGTAACGAGCCAAGGTGAAGACGTTGTAAGTTCCATTGTTGCTGTATCCACCAACGATTATATTTCCAGTGCTATCTACGGCAACACTGTTTATCATGCTGTAGCTACTTCCAATTTGAGTAGTTACTACGCCTCCTGTACCAAAAGTATTGTCGAGAACGCCAGCAGATGTGTAACGGGCCAACGTGAAAATCCCGTGACCGTTAATAAGACTATTTCCTCCAGCCAGAATTCTTCCATTATTATCAATTGCAATACTGTTGATGAGGCTGCCACCATTGCCGATCGTGGACGTTTCTACACCGCCAGTACCAAAAGTGCTATCTAGTGCACCGGTAGATGTAAATCGAGCTAGAGTAAAGATGCCATTACTTCCATTGAAGCTATTTCCACCAGCGACTATCTTTCCATTGCTATCTATAGCAATGCTGGCAGCATTGCTGCTTCCACTTCCAATTGAAGGAATGCTCAGTCCACCCGTGCCAAAAGTGCTATCCAGCACACCGTCTGATGTATATCGAGCTAAAGTCATGCGCTGACTACCACCGTTGGAACTATCTCCACCAGTCACGATTCTTCCGCTGCCGTCGATAGCAACGCTAAAAATCACATTGGAGTTACCGACGGTGGTTGTAACTACTCCACCAGTTCCAAAACTGTTATCAATACTGCCTGGGCTTGGGTCAGCAAAAGCAATGCCAGTAGCTGTTAGCGCATTCAAAGTAGATGCGAAGATGGCAAGCGCAACCAATCGGGCTCTAACATTTTTCACTTCTGATCTCGTTTCCTTTAGTTCGAATACTTAGTCAACTTTAATTTTTGGAAGACGCTTTTCTAGGAATGCTGGCAACCACCAGTTAGCAGGACCCCACCATTGCATCAATGCAGGAACGAGCGCTGAGCGAATGATTGTTGCATCGAATGCGACAGCTGCTGCCAAACCGATTCCAAATTCTTGGATGACGCGCTCTCCACCAAAGACGAAGGCCGCGAAGACCGAGAACATGATTGTTGCAGCTGCTGTGATAACACCACCGGTAGCTGCCAATCCACGCCTGACAGCAGAGGAGTTGTCACCTGAGATCAAATACTCTTCTTGAATACGGGACACGAGGAATACTTCATAATCCATCGATAGTCCAAAGAGAATTGCAAAGAGCATAACGGGTAAGAATGCTTCGACTGGGCCACCCTTAATATGTAAGAGCGAACCACCCCATCCCCATTGGAATACTGCAACAAGAACACCAAATGCAGCGCCAATTGAGAGCATGTTCATCGCAGCAGCCTTGAGCGGAATCAAGAGCGAGCGGAACAAGAACATCAACAAGATAAAGCTCAAGAGAACTACTGAACCAATAAAGAGTGGCAACTTACTATCAAGCACATGCGCGAAGTCAGCGAAGATTGCAGTTGTGCCGCCGACATAAACCTTGATCGCCGATGAACCCATTGCGGTCGGAATTGTCGTAGAGCGCAGGCGACTGATGAGATCATTCGTCGCTTGTGACTCAGGTGAACTCTTTGGGAAAACTGTAATGATCGCAAGCTTGCCGTCTGATGTTGGTAGCACTGGACTTACAGTTGCAGCATCTGGATCTGACTTAAGTGCTGTATCGAGTGCTGTCAGTGGAGCTTGATCGGCACCCTGAGGTACAGATGCAACGATGGACAGTGGTCCTGAATAACCAGCTCCAAATCCCTTCGCTAATAAGTCATATGCAGCGCGGGTAGTAGTTCCCTTTGCATCATTGCCGGAGTCGGCTGAACCCAAACGAATACTTGCTGCTGGGATGCAAAGTGCACCGAGAATGACTGCTGCCGCTAGCGCAACGCGAACTGGGCGCTTTTGCACAGCGGTAGACCAGCGTAGATCGGAAGAGCACACGTC
>CAIWXY010000142.1 GCA_903916775.1 uncultured Actinomycetes bacterium | reverse complement strand
TCTGGCATGCGCATTCGGACGACAGGCTTGCGACCTTCTGCTTGGTAGGCAGCAATTTCTTCAGAAGTAAGTTCGCGGCAATGTCCGTTGTAACCTGGGGCTACATTGGCTGCACGTTGGGCTTCACGAACCGCCTCTAGCTCTTCTGACGAGCAATAGCAGTGATAAGCATCTTTTTGATCGAGGAACTTTTGGGCCCACTCGGCGTAGATATCTAGACGTTGAGATTGAAGGTAAGGGCCAAACTCTCCCCCGACTTCGGGTCCCTCATCCCATCCGAGACCAAGCCAGCGCAAGGTATCGATGGCTGCAGCAATGTACTCGTCTGTTACGCGTTCGCGGTCTGTATCTTCGATACGAAAAATGAATGTTCCGCCAGTATGGCGCGCATATGCCCAATCGAAGAGGGCTGTGCGAATATTTCCGACGTGCAGATCACCTGTTGGTGAAGGCGCAAATCGAACTCGTACTGGTTTACTGCTTGTTCCATTATTTGACACGTGCTGACACCTTATTCGTTAGCGTTCCGATTCCATCAATTGTGATGCTGACTTCTGAGCCAGCAGGCATTGGGCCAATTCCAGCCGGAGTTCCAGTCAAAATGACATCTCCAGGCAGTAGCGTCATCACGCTTGTTACAAACTCAATAATTTCTGGCACTTTAAATATAAGCGAAGAGACTGGCTCGCACTGTTTCACTTCACCATTGAGTCGGGTGGTGATGACCTGAGATTCTGGAACAAATTCTGTCTCAATCCACGGCCCAAGTGGACAGAAGGAGTCAAAGCCCTTTGCACGCGCCCACTGACCATCCTTCTTTTGGAGATCGCGAGATGTCACATCGTTTGCAATCGTGTAACCGAAGATCACATCTGCATAACGCTCTTTAGGTACATCTTTGCAGATGCGGCTAATCACGATCGCGAGTTCGCCTTCGTAATCAATGGACTGTGCCATCGCCGGCCAAGTAATTGTGTCGCCAGGACCAGCCACAGATGTATTGGGCTTGAGGAAAATAATTGGTTCATCTGGAACAGCAGAGTTCATCTCGGCCGCATGGTCGGCGTAATTCTTACCGACTGCCACTACTTTGCTTCGAGGCAAAACTGGAGCCAAGACTTTTACCTCAGAAAGGTGCACGGTGCTTTGGGTCGGGATTATGCCTTGATAAATAGGGTCACCTTTGAGAACAAGCAACTCATCTTTGTCATTGAGGACACCAAACAGGGGGTCGCTCCCCAAACCGGCAGATTCTTTGGGTGTAAAGCGGACGATACGCATGAGACCAAGCCTACCGCGAGCGGTTAAAGATGATTATTCGCCTGCAATTTGCGTATCTTGGGTATCGAGTTTGGTCGCCAAAACGCTCGTTATTCGGTGGCGACGCCCCGCTGGCCGCTCTGCCGTGAATCTCCACCCTGCAAGCTCTATCGAGTTTCCTGCAATCGGCACTCGCCCTAGGTGCTTGGCGAGAAGTCCCCCGACACTGTCAACGTCATCACGTTCATCCTCGGTGAATTCAACACCAAATTCGTCTTCAAAATCTTCAACCCTGTAACGAGCAGAGAGACGCGCGCTCTCATCGCTGAGCCACAGGACTTCTTGACTCTGATCGTCATACTCGTCAGCAATCTGCCCGACGATCTCTTCTAGGATATCTTCAATTGTGATGAGCCCAGCAGTTCCACCGTACTCATCAATGACAACAGCCATGTGAATCTGATCTTTCTGCATCTCCTTGAGCAAATCTGCAGCAGTCTTATTTTCTGGCACAAATGTTGCCTTGCGCAGATGCTCCTGCACCTGCTCTGTATGTTCCGATTCGTGATGTTCATGAACTCGCTTTGCCAGATCCTTCACATACACAATTCCGATGACGTTATCTAAGTTCTCATCGATCACTGGAATTCTAGTGAAGCCAGATCGTAGCGCGAGTGAAAGGCCCTGACGAAGAGTCTTATTCCCCTCCATCCAGACGATATCAATGCGCGGCACCATCAACTCTCGAACGAGTGTTTCACCAAGATCTAAAACAGATTGGATCATCTCACGTTGGGATTCTACGAGTACGCCTTGCCTCGCAGCGCTATCAATTAAAGCTCGAAGCTCATCTTCACTTACTGTTGAATGCGGAAGAGAAATTCCCCAGCCCTTCAAAAGTTTAGTTAGGTACTCGATCATGATCGGCTAGTCCGCCAATCGGCGAGTATCTTTTCTTGTAGTGCAAACATGGCTCGCTCTTCCTCAGGAAGTGCGTGATCAAAGCCAATACAGTGCAGAACACCGTGAACTGTCAGGAGAGCAAGCTCATCATCGAGGCCTATTTTGGCTTGTGCGGCAGCAAATGCCGGACAGAGCACTATGTCGCCAATGATTCCGGGGCCATCCGCGGCAGAATCGGGAGTCAACTCATCCATCGGGAAAGAGAGCACATCGGTAGGACCTGGTAGATCCATCCACTCGACGTGTAGTTCGCTCATTCTGTCTTCATCCACCAACATGATTTCTAATTCACACTCAGGATGTAACCCCATAGCTTTTATAGCGAATTCGGCGACCGACACGATTGGCTCTAGGTGACATTCCATCCCAGATTCGTTGGCAATTTCAATCGACATTACTACATCACACTCGCTTTGGAGTAAGCATTGACTATGTCGCCAACTAAGCGGTTGCGAACAACGTCTTCTGCTGTGAGGTCCATGAAGCAGATGCCATCGATATCTTTGAGAATCTCTCTGACAACTTTAAGTCCGGACTTAGTTCCATTCGGAAGATCCACCTGGGTGATATCGCCAGTGATCACCATTTTCGAGCCAAAGCCAAGGCGGGTAAGAAACATTTTCATCTGTTCGGCACTGGTGTTTTGAGCTTCATCCAATATTACGAATGCATCGTTGAGCGTACGACCCCTCATATAAGCCAAGGGCGCGATTTCGATGATTCCAGATTGCATCAGGCGTGGAATGGATTCCTGATCGATCATGTCATGAAGCGCATCAAAGAGTGGGCGCAGATACGGATCGATCTTGTCTTGCAAAGTACCTGGTAGGAATCCCAATCGCTCTCCCGCTTCTACCGCTGGGCGAGTTAATATAATTCGGTTCACTTCTTTGGCTTGCAGCGACTGTATTGCTTTGGCCATAGCTAGATAAGTTTTTCCAGTACCCGCCGGTCCCACACCAAAGGTGATCGTGTTCTGATCGATCGCGTCAACATAAGATTTTTGATTTGCCGTCTTTGGGCGGATTGATTTTCCGCGATTACTTAAAATATTGAGAGACAAGATCTCTGCTGGATGATCTATCGGAACTGCCCGAATCATTTCAATAGCTTTATGAACTGTCTCTAAGCTCAATTGTTGGCCTGCGCGAATGAGGACGAGAAGTTCTTTGATCAGGAGCTCACACTGCTCCACCTGCTGATGGTCACCTTTAATGAATATCTCATTACTTCTGACGGTAATGATGATTTCTGAAAATGCAGATTCGATGATGCGCAGATATGCATCGTGAGGTCCAACGAGCGCCACCATGGGAATAGCCGTTGGGACGATAATGTTATTGAGTTCCATTACTTCCAGATCCTACGGTTAACCTGGTGGCCAGGCGAATGCTCGCCCACCAAGGAGGTGAAGGTGGGTATGAAAGACACTCTGACCTGCACTTGCACCGGTATTGAAGGTGGTGCGATATCCATCAAGTCCAGCAGCAGCAGCGAGTGACCCTGCAACTGTGAGCATTTCGGCCATAACCGTTGGGGTAGCAGCTGCTGTCGCGGCTGCGTTCTCGTGGTGTGCTTTAGGCACAATCAAAATGTGAGTTGGAGCCTGCGGAGTTAGGTCGTTGAAAGCCACAACGTTCTCGCTCTCATAGATGAAATCAGCAGGGATCGCGCCTTCGATAATCATGCAGAAGATGCAGCTCATGAGTGAATTATTACCTACCAGCGCGAGATCAGCGTTTGAATTGCAGCAAGTCCAGCGAATCCCGCATGCGCTGAGCGAAAGACCTGATTTCCAAGAAGAACTACGCGTCCACCGGCTTGAGATAGCGCCTGGATTTCATTCTCGGAAAGTCCACCTTCTGGGCCCACGACAAGAACAATTGGCCCAGGAGTTATCTCTGATCCTAATTCGCTCAGACGATCAACAGCTGACTCGTGCAGAACCAAGAGATTGGCCCCAGAACCAAAGCGCGCCGCAATCTCCCGCGTTGTGATTGGCCCTTCGATCTCGGGAAGTTTGAGACGACGTGATTGCTTCGCAGCGGTCTTAGCTGTCGTAAACCACTTCTCCCCTAAATCGCTCTGCCACTTGGCGATACTGCGTTCTGATTGCCACGGAATTATTCGATCCGCACCTGCCACGGTGAGAAGCTCGATCGCTTCTTTTGCTCGATCAGACTTCATAAGAGCTTGAATAACTATGAGCTCCTGAGCATTTTCCTGAACCACCCCGCGCTCTAATACATCCACCGCAAATGACTTCTTATCAAGGGCAACTACTTCTCCTCGCGCCCACGATCCTTGACCATCTGCGAGCATCAGCTCATCGCCGATATCAATCCGAAGAACTTTCATAGCGTGGTGAGCTTCATCGCCATCGACGATGATGTGAGAGGCGCTTGTGATTACCGGGACAAAGAAGAGCGAGAGCATCAGTACTCAGCTCTACCGATTAAAAGCATCGCGGAACTTGGAGAAGAAACCGTGTTCGTGTGAATGCTTGTCGCGAGAATGAATCTCTACCTGGTCGAGCTGTTCATGTCGAAGTTGGGCAAACTTCTTGAGCAACTCCTCTTCCTCACGTTTAATCTTGTGTGGCGTTTTAACTTCCACATGAACAATTAAATCTCCACGACCGCTTCCGCGAAGTCTAGTGATGCCAAGCCCCTTGAGTGTGATGGTGTCCGCGCTTTGGAATCCCGGTTTGATATCAACTTCCTGCTCGCCATCAAGGGTTTGGATTTTCACCTTGGTGCCAAGCGTAGCTGCGACCATCGAAATCGAGATTGAAATATGTAGATTCAACCCATCGCGCAGCAAGAAGCTGTGAGGGCGTTCGACAATCTCAATGTAGAGATCGCCAGCTGGACCGCCGCCGGGACCGACTTCTCCTTGGCCGCTCATCGCTATGCGATTGCCCGTTTCTACTCCGGCAGGAATTTTGACGTTCAAAGTTCTGCGAGAACGAACCCGACCTTCACCCGAACATTCGCGGCATGGATTTTTTATCACTGAGCCATAGCCACTGCAGTTATTACATGGGCGAGATGTCATTACATTGCCAATAAATGAACGCGTAACTTGCTGTATTTCACCCTGGCCTTTACAGATTGGGCAGGTCTGCGGTTTTGCTTCATCGGCACAACCAGAGCCGCCGCACTTTTCGCAACGAACTGCAGTGTCCACGGTTATTTCTTTATCGCAGCCGAAGCAGCTTTCAGCAAGATCGAGCTCAATACCAATCAAAGCATCTTGACCTGCGCGCGCACGCGAGCGTGGACCACGGCTCTGACCCTGGCCGAAGAAAGCGCCAAGCAGATCATCGAAACCAAAGTTAGCTCCGCCGCCAAAGCCTCCGCCTTGCGAGAATGGATCTCCACCACGATCATGGCGAGCTCGTTTTTCGTCATCGCTCAATACTTCATAAGCCGTTGTAATCTCTTTAAATTTTTCGGTGCTCGATGGATCTGGATTCACATCTGGGTGAAACTCTCGCGCCAACTTGCGATACGCCTTTTTAATTTCATCGGGGGTCGCGTCCCGACTCACACCAAGTACGTCGTAATAATCAGCCATTAAGAATTGCTCCCACCAATAAATCGTCCAATGTATCTAGCCACAGTATTTACGGTGGCCATGGTTGCCGCATAATTCATTCGAGTAGGACCAAGCACGCCGAGTGCGCCTACCGTTGTTCCAGGAGTGCTGTATTGAGTGCTCACAAGCGATGTAGATTGCAATCCAATCTCACCCTGTTCCTGACCAATGCGTACTTGGATTTCAGATGTTGCATCGGCCAAAAGTCGCAGCAACACAACCTGCTCCTCGAGCGCTTCGAGAACTGGATAAATTGCGCCAGCCGGCTCTTGGGCATTGTTTCGCGCCAAATTTGCTGTGCCTGCCAAGACAACTTTGTCCTCGGCCGGATACTGAATCACTGCTACTTGATTAGTGATCTGGGCCAACATTTTTGCAGTCCTAACAAGTAGATCATCCAAATTATCAGAGTTGCCCATAAACGTTTCGATTGCGCGTCGCTCTGCACTCGACAGTGGCTTAATCTCTGCAATCTTGTCGACGAAGATGCGGTAGCCGCTGTTAGTCGGAATTCTGCCAGCACTCGTGTGAGGTTGAGTGATGAGGCCTTGCTCTTCCAAGATCGCCATCTCGTTACGGATCGTTGCGGGTGAGACGCCCAAGCTATGTTTTTCAGCAATGATTTTAGAGCCCACGGGTTCTTGGGTCGCCACATACTCATCGACGATGGCCCGAAGGATCTCTAACTGGCGTTCTTGCATAATCATCACAATCTACTACAGCTACTACTTCTACTGCTCTTGCTCCCACTCAACCCTAAAAAAGGATCTCCCGAACGATTCGATCGGCGATCAAGCGTCCTGCGCGAGTCAGAACTACTCTCCCACCCTTCCACGCAATCGGATCAAGAAAACCACCATCGACATAACCCCGCAACTTTGTTGATACCTCAGCCCCAAGGCCATCTGAGGAAATCCCCTCCCGCAATCTGATCTGCAGCATGGTCGCCTCACTCTTTATAGCGTGGGGATCCAAGATCTCCTGCTCATGCATTGGATTACCAGTGCTCGCCATTTTTTCCTTGTAAGCATTGGGATGCTTCACATTCCAAAATCGTCTGCCATCGATATGTGAGTGAGCTCCAGGTCCGGCACCCCACCAATTATCGCCATTCCAATACGCCATATTGTGGCGGCACTGACTTCCCGGTTTGGACCAATTACTCAGTTCATACCAATCAAATCCTGCAGCCAAGAATTTTTTATCTGCCAGCACATACTTGTCAGCGGTCTCATCATCATCTGGCATGACAACCTCACCGCGCTTAACCTGCGCGCCTAATTTTGTACCCTGCTCAACAATGAGGGCATAGGCCGAGATGTGTGAGATCGGCAGCGAAAGCGCACTATCGAGTGTCTGCTCCCAATCTGAGAGCGATTCGCCCGGTGCGCCATAAATGAGATCTACGCTGACTTCATCAAATCCAGCAGCTCGCGTACCTTCAACCGCAGCGCGCACGTTATCCGGGTTGTGGGTTCTATCCAGCGCAGCCAATACATGAGTGGCAGCCGATTGCATGCCAAATGAGATTCGATTTATTCCAGCAGCTCGAAGTTGCTCTAGTTTGGCCGGTGTAACGGTATCGGGGTTAGCTTCAGTCGTAATTTCGGCGTTTGGCGCCAACTCAAAACGATCTCCAATAGCGCTGATTACACGCCCGAGGTCGACGGGCTCCATCAGAGTAGGTGTTCCACCACCGAAAAATATTGTTGGCACGACCGTCGCATCCGAAGTCGCTCGAGCGAGTTCGATCTCTTGAATCAGCAGATCGATATAAGAACGCGAGACACCAGATAGATCACTGGAAATTGCAAGTTCGGATGGAGTGTAGGTATTGAAGTCGCAGTACCCACATCTGCGCACACAATATGGAATGTGCACATAGAAGGCTAGCTCACTGCTCATTCTTTGGCTTTCGCTTTTGCCTTATCTATATCGGCGTCAGTTGTGAGCGCAGCAACGAATGCTTCTTGTGGAACTTCAACGCGTCCCACCATCTTCATGCGCTTCTTGCCCTCTTTCTGCTTTTCGAGCAATTTGCGCTTACGAGAGATATCTCCACCGTAACATTTAGCAAGCACGTCTTTGCGAATAGCACGAATACTCTCGCGCGCAATGATTCGACCACCAATGGCCGCCTGAATAGGAATTTCAAATTGTTGGCGAGGAATGAGTTCGCGCAACTTGCCGGTCATCATTGTGCCGTAGGCATACGCCTTATCTTTATGCACGATGGCGCTGAAAGCATCGACTTTCTCGCCTTGCAGCAAAATATCTACTTTGACGAGATCGGCTTCTGCGACTCCGATTGGTTCATAATCCAACGAGGCATAACCTCTGGTGCGTGATTTGAGTTGGTCGAAGAAGTCAAAGACAATTTCGGCCAGCGGCAGTGTGTAACGAATCTCCACGCGATCTTCCGAGAGATAATCCATTCCGAGGAGAACCCCACGACGCTCTTGGCAGAGTTCCATGATTGTTCCGATGAATTCTGATGGTGCCAATACTGTGGCTCGAACAATAGGTTCTTCAACTTTTTCGATCTTGCCATCTGGGTATTCAGAAGGGTTGGTAACAACGATCTCTTTACCATCACCGCTAGTCACGTTATAAACCACGTTAGGTGCGGTGGAGATGAGCGAAAGATTTGATTCACGCTCTAGGCGTTCGCGCACAATCTCCATATGGAGCAGGCCGAGGAAACCGCAGCGGAATCCGAAACCAAGAGCCGCAGAACTCTCTGGCTCATAAACCAGCGCAGCATCATTGAGTTGCAATTTGTCCAGCGCTTCGCGCAAGAGTGGAAAATCAGCACCATCGAGTGGGAAAAGTCCCGAAAAGACCATAGGACGCGGATCTTTATAGCCAGCAAGTGCAACTTTGGCTGGGTTGTTATACATCGTGATTGTGTCACCCACGCGTGATTGGCGAACATCTTTCACACCTGTGATGACGTATCCAACTTCGCCAACACCCAAACCTTTGGCAACAACAGGCTCTGGGGAAATTACACCGACCTCGAGAGCTTCGTGTCGAACTCCCGTTGAGAACATCTGGATCTGATCGCGCGGAGTGAGCTTGCCATCGACTACACGAACGTAGGTCACTACGCCGCGATAACTATCGTAAACAGAGTCGAAAATCAGTGCGCGTGTAGGTGCAGCGGGATCCCCCACCGGCGCAGGAATCTGGGCAACGATCTGATCGAGAAGTTCTACGACACCAGCGCCTGTCTTTCCTGACACGCGCAAGACATCTTCTGGCTCACAGCCAATTAATTTCGCAAGCTCGGTAGCAAATTTCTCTGGTTGCGCCGCAGGGAGATCAATCTTGTTGAGAACCGGAATGATGGTGAGGTTGTTCTCCATTGCCAGATAGAGGTTGGCAAGTGTTTGGGCTTCAATTCCTTGTGCGCAATCAACGAGCAGAACTGCGCCTTCGCACGCTGCAAGTGAGCGCGAAACTTCGTAGGTGAAATCCACGTGACCTGGAGTATCGATCATGTTCAGGACATACTCCTGGCCATCGATGCCAGAGCGCCATGGCAGACGAACTGCTTGAGACTTAATGGTGATTCCGCGTTCGCGTTCAATATCCATGCGATCGAGATATTGGGCACGCATATTGCGCTGCTCTACAACTTCAGTGATGCCCAACATGCGATCGGCGAGTGTGGATTTGCCGTGATCGATGTGGGCGATGATGCAGAAATTGCGAATCTGCGCAGGGTTGGTTGCAGCAGGTTGCGGCGCTTTAGCGAGTGGTATCGCTGGCATAAGAGTGGGTTGCTAAATTATTTAGCGGAAATCTTGTTGGCAGCTTTTGCCATTGCAGACTTCTTGTTCGCTGCAGAGTTGGCGTGAAGAACACCCTTTGATACTGCAACATCAAGCGCCTTTGAAGCAGCCTTGAGTTCTGCAGCAGTTGTAGAAACGTCGCCAGTAGCAGCAGCATCCTTGAAACGACGGATGGCAGTCTTGATCGATGAACGGACAGACTTATTACGAGCCTGAGCCTTCTCATTGGTCTTGATGCGCTTAATCTGAGACTTAATGTTTGCCACTTAGGTAACTCACTTCGTTAGGATTTCGGGCCAACCGCGGTGGCGGTGGGCAGAGGAGAAGGCTATCAGCCCTCCCGATCTGGCTCAAACTCGCGCTTTAGCCTGCCTCATCGTGAGGGGCCTCTAGATATGGAAATAACTGTCCGCTCCAGGGCATAAATCGGGTCAGAGGCAGCCCCTTTGATATCGGCATCGGCCTGAGCCAAGAGCATCGTGGCCCGAGCCAGCGAGGCAGGGGTTTGGTGAGCCAGTTGGCGCCTGGCCTTATCGATCTGCCACGGCGGTAGTCCCAAACTTGAGGCCAGCTCGAAGGACTTCACTCCCCGCGATGCCCCAGAGACTTTAGCCAAGGTTCGAATTGAGCTAGCCAGAGCGGTGATGATGAGGACTGGATCGACCCCGGTCTCCAGTGCTCGCCTTAAGGTGATGAGGGCTTGATCCGTTTTACCGTCAAGAACAGCGTCGGCGACATCAAAACCGGAAGTCTCGATCCTTCCTTGTTGGAATTTTTCGACATCGCTTGCTGCAATAGTTTTTCCTGCTTGAGTATCAGCCGCCAATTGCGAGCAGACACCGCTGAGCTCGCGCATATCCGAGCCGAGCGCACTAACGATTGCGCTGATTGCATCTGCATCAATCTTGCGTCCCAATCTGGCAAATTCAGCTCTCACAAAATCGCTCTTGTCACCATCCTTCTTCAAGGCCTCAACAGCAATC
>CAIWXY010000141.1 GCA_903916775.1 uncultured Actinomycetes bacterium | reverse complement strand
GACTGACGCCATGTAGGTGAGGACATCGATGATGTAAGCCGTCTTGACGCCAGCTGTGGCAATAATGATTCCTGCGACTGAAGGCCCGATCACTGCGCTTACTTGCCAACGCAGTGACATTAATGATTGCGCCGCGGGCAGATCATCGTGGGAGACCAATCGCGGCAAAATCGCGCCCAGGCTAGGGGATTGGAGCCCATCAGTTGCTGCAAAACCGGCGGCTACTACGTATAAGAGAATGAGGTGTGGCTTATGTAAGAGGGCATTTCCAAAAAGTGCGGCAGAAATAAGCAGGGCAATTGCTTCACAGGTCCAGACCATCTTTTTGCGATCCACTGTGTCGGCCAGTACGCCGCCATAGAGGGCGAAGATGATGAGCGGAATGATTTCGACCGCGCCCATAAGGCCCACCGCAATATAGGAATGCGTCAGCTCTTTAATTTGAAAGGGCAGGGCGACCAAAGTAAGAGCAGAACCAAAACGGGTAATGAGTCCTGAGATAAAGAGAGAACGCAGATCCGGGTATTTCTTTAGGGGAGTCAGATCCACCGCAAATTTCGCCATGGCTGCAACTTAATGGAAAGTCTGCTCCTCGGCTGGAAATGCGCCTGCTGCGACATCGCTGACCCACTCTTGAACTCCAGAAAGGATCTCCTGGCGCAGATTGCGATATGCCTTTGCAAATTTAGGCGGATTGGCAGTCAGGCCCATGAGATCTGTCCAAACAATTACTTGAGCATCACACCCATTGCCTGCACCAATTCCGATAACGGGAACAGTTAGCTCCTTTGAGATTGCTTCTGCCAATTCTGCTGGAACCAGCTCTAGAACAAGTGCAAATACTCCAGCTGCCTCTAGCGCCTTGGCATCTTTCATGATGCGAGCGGCATCATCGCCACGGCCTTGGACTTTAAAGCCTCCGAGCGCATGAACCGATTGTGGTGTCAGGCCCAGGTGTCCCATGACGGGAATACCTGCACCGATCAGTTTTTTGATTTGTGGAACAACTTTCTTGCCGCCTTCGAGTTTGATGGCGTGAACTTTTGCTTCTTTAAAGAGGCGCACTCCAGTAGCAAGTGCCTGTTTCGGAGATTTTTCATAACTGCCAAATGGAAAGTCAGCAACCACCATAGCTTTGCGAGATCCGCGGACAACTGCGGCGGAGAGCATGACTATCTGATCGAGTGTGACCGGAATTGTGTTCTCTTCGCCGAGAAAATTATTACCCGCGCTATCGCCAACTAGGAGGACTGGGATTTGCGCTTCATCAAATACCTCAGCCATCATCTGCTCGTAGCAGGTGATCATGGCCCATTTTTCACCACGCCTTTTTTTGGCGGCGAGGTCGGAGATGGATGTGCGGCGCGCAACGGCATTGGACATGAGAACTCGATTCATAACTCGCGGCCATGGGCGGTCCGCGGTTACTTCAAATAATACTCCTCACATCGCTCCCCGAGATAGGGTTGAGGCATGGCACGCGAACCCATCGGACAGCTTCGAGTAGGCCTTGCGCAGGTCAATCCGACCGTAGGTGACCTTGAATCAAACTCGGAATTGATCCTGGAGTATGCGGGCAAGGCCTCGAGTGCTGGCGCCCATATTCTGGTTTTTCCGGAGATGGTGCTTACGGGTTACCCGGTTGAAGACTTGGCGATGCGATCAACATTCCGCGCAGCATCCAAAGCAGCGATGAACAGTGTCGCTCGATCACTAGCTGACTATGGCGATCTTGTGAGCATTGTGGGTTACTTAGAAGAGAGCCCTACTAAACGCCCACAAAATGCGGTCGCCGTCATTCATCGCGGTGAAATTGTTGCCACCTATATCAAGCACCATCTGCCTAATTACGGTGTCTTTGATGAGTTCAGAAATTTTGCTCCTGGCGACAAATCTTTGGTTCTGCGAATTCACGGCATAGATGTTGGAATCGCGATCTGCGAAGACATTTGGCGCGAGCACGGCCCGGTCTCCGAGTTGGCCGCTAGAACTCCCGGACTGGTGTTAGTTCCCAACGGAAGTCCATTTGAAAGAAATAAAGATGATCTCCGTTCGGCGTTAGTGAAACGACGTGCACGCGAAATTAGCGCACCACTTCTCTATGTGAATATGACTGGTGGTCAGGATGATCTCGTCTTCGATGGCGACAGTATTGCTGTTGGCGCAGAGGGCGATCTGATTGCACGAGCGCCACAATTTTTTGATGGCTTAATGATGGTCGATGTAGATGCCAAACTAGGAAGTAGCACTCCAGACCTTGTCATTTCACAAGAGCGCGCACCTGGTTATCTCAAGATGATTCATGGAGCAGCCGCGCGATTAGAACCAGAGGCAGAGATCTGGCAAGCCCTGGTCGTTGGACTGCGCGATTACGTAAATAAGAATGGATTTAAATCTGTTTTGCTTGGACTATCGGGTGGAATTGATTCAGCGATTACGGCAGCAATCGCCGCAGATGCGCTTGGTCCAACTCGTGTGTTTGGTGTTGCAATGCCTAGCCAGTATTCCTCGGAACACTCGTTAGCTGATGCAGCAGATTCGGCGAAGCGGATCGGTCTTCACTATCGAGTGATTCCTATCCAGCCCATGGTTGATGCCTTCATCACCAATCTAGGTCTTCACGGTCTTGCGGAAGAGAATGTTCAGGCGCGTGTTCGCGGGACAACTCTTATGGGACTTTCTAATCAAGAGGGTCATTGCGTATTGGCCACTGGCAATAAATCCGAACTCGCGGTCGGATACTCCACGCTCTATGGCGATGCCGTTGGGGGATTCGCGCCGATTAAAGATCTGCTTAAATCAGAGGTTTGGGCAATCGCCAGATGGCGCAACCGAGTGGCTGTAGAACGTGGTCAAACCCCTCCTATCCCAGAGAATTCGATCTCCAAAGAACCTTCAGCTGAGCTTCGTCCTGATCAAAAGGACAGCGATTCGCTGCCGGAATATGACATTTTGGATCAAATTTTGACGATTTATATCGAAAATGATGGTGGCTTGGCTGGGATTCTGAGCGCAGGATTTAGCGAAGAACTTGCTGTCCGCGTGATCGGAATGGTCGACCGGGCTGAATACAAGCGTAGGCAGTATCCACCAGGAACCAAGGTCTCAAGGCGCGCATTTGGCAAGGATCGACGATTGCCAATTACATCGAAGTGGTCGGAATAGCCAGAAACAATGTAGTATTTCATCAGGTCACGAGTTCCATGTTTTAGCCCCGGCTTAATGGACG
>CAIWXY010000140.1 GCA_903916775.1 uncultured Actinomycetes bacterium | reverse complement strand
GGCGCTCGAAATGGTGCTCGCGCTTTTCATTGAAAGTGGCAACGTCGGCGGTCATCTGATCAATGAACTTACCGAGCTCATCGCGGGCAGCTGCGCCATCCCCTGTCAGGGTGGTCAGTTCGAAGATGCCCCAGGCGCGTAGAACAGGCATAACCACATCTTCGAGGTGCAATTTGAGGTCGTAGATTCCGGCCAACGCGATCTGTACAGATTTGCGGCCCCAGCCAGGCATTCCAGCACCAGGCATCTGGAAGTTGGTCACAACATCGGTGATCGCACGCATAGCCGCATTCGGCTCTAGCTTGATAGCTTCAGCTAGTAGGTTGCGATAGAACAACATGTGAAGATTTTCATCCAGCGCAACACGGGCAAGCATTCCTTCACAAATCTCGTCGTTTGAGATACGACCAGTATTTCGGTGTGAAATTCGTGTAGCGAGCTCTTGGAAAGTTACATAAGCGATTGTGTGAAGCATGTCGTTTGGATACGGAGTTTCATATCCCACTGACATGTGGGCCATGCGAAGATCTTCTAATTCGTTTGGGTCTACTCCGCGAGTAGCCATCAAATAGTCGCGAAGCACGATGCTGTGACGAGCCTCTTCTGCCGTCCAGCGATTGATCCACGTATTCCACGCACCTTCACGACTTGTGGAGTAAGCGATCTCAGTGTGATAACTCGGCAAGTTATCCTCAGTGAGCAAATTTAAAATGAGTGAATCTTGCGCAATCGATGTGAGCTTTGAATCTTTAGCTTCCCATGCATCACCATTGAGAGGACCAGGGAAATTACGACCCTCAGACCAAGGGACATACTCGTGGGGATACCAATCCTTCGTCATGCCAATATGGCGTTCGATCTCACGTCCAACAGCTGGCTCCAAATCTCTAATGAGACGAGCTTGCACTGACTTCGGATCGAACTCTGGCATTGGTAAACCTTTCGAGAGGGCAGTTCAACGTACTACTACGTACCGCTACTTACGTGATAAGCGGTGGTGCAACGTTACCCCGAAGGGTGTTGTTACTCGCCAGTCTGACCCAAGATCTTTTGTGTTCTTTCACGCGCAATCTTTGAGCGCCAGCCCTTAATGAGAGCATGATTGCCAGAAAGCAAGACCTCAGGGACCGATAGCCCACGCCACACGGCAGGTTTGGTGTAGTTGGGATATTCCAGCATGTGGCTCTCTTTATCGCCTGTATCCCCTAGATCACCTAGATCCCCTACCGCTGGGATTGAATGCGATTCCTCGACCAAAGAATCAGGATTACCTAATACGCCTGGAAGCAATCGAATAATGGCTTCGAGCGTAACTAGCGTCGCTACTTCCCCACCGTTGAGAACATAATCACCGATGGATAATTCACGAACTCGAACATGAGGCTGGGCTTGGTAGTACTCGGTGACGCGATGATCGATACCTTCGTAACGACCACAAGCGAAAATGAGATGCGATAGTCCAGCCATCTCCTGCGCCATCGACTGAGTGAGTTTTTGGCCAGCTGGTGTGAGCACCACTAAATCATGAATCTGGGCATCGCTAGAATCGATTACCTGATCGATCGCAGCTCCCCATGGTTCTGGCGACATCACCATTCCTGCGCCGCCACCATACGGTGTGTCATCAACGCTCTTATGAACACCTGTCGCTTGATCGCGAAGATCGTGAATTGTGATTTCAACGATCTGTTTCTCTAGCGCTTTTCCGATGAGGGAGAGCTTGAGTGGCTCAAAGTAGGCGGGAAAAATTGTGATGACATCAATCTGCATTGGAGGCTCACTCATCATCAGGTTGTTCATCCCTTGAATCTGCTGTTGAGTCGAGTAGCTCAAATAGTCCTGCAGGAGGTGTAATCACAACAACTTTCGCTTCAATATCGATTGTTGGAACAAACTCAAGTACAAACGGAACTAGCACTTCGCCGCGAGGTGTTGCCACCGCTAAAACATCTTGTCCAGGAAGATTAAGAACATCGGTAAGTTTGCCTAGTTGGATGCCATCTATATCTACAACGCTGCATCCGATGAGTTGTTGTACATGGTACTCATCCTCAAATTGCGCTTCTTCATCCATATCGACGTCAGCAAGCAAAAGCGTGTCTCGGAGTTTTTCTATAGAAGTTCTGTCATTAGCTTCTTTAAATTTGAGAAGCATGATTCCGTTGTTATCACGGACTTTTTCAATAGTAAGTGGGCCACGAGCCGCAGGATCTGTCGTGAGGGTTGCGCCTACAAAGAAGCGATCTTCAGGCAGATCCGTGCGAATTTCGATGGTGGCTTCGCCGTGCACACCGTGAGCTCGACCGATACGGCCGACCACGAGCAACACTTTTAGCGAGCCTCGTCAGCCTCGATGAGATCGACGCGGACGGAACGTCCAGCAATGGCACTGATAACTGTGCGCAACGCACGCGCAGTGCGTCCGTTGCGACCAATTACCTTGCCAATATCTTCTGGATGAACACGTACTTCAAGAGTTGTTCCACGACGGTGGGTCTTCTCGGTGATAACTACCTCTTCAGGGTTATCAACGATTCCCTTAACGAGATGCTCGAGAGCCTCATCAATCATGGTTATTCGGCAGCCTCTACTGCAGCTTCTGCTTCAGCAACTACTTCTGCAGCCGCTTCTGCGACAGCTTCTTCGACAACAGCTTCTGCGACAGCTTCGGTAACGATCTCTTCAACCGCTTCCTTCACTTCTTCGGTAGCTGGAGCGTTCTTGGCAGCCAACTTGTCGGCAGCCTTCTTCTTCGCTGTTGTTGCGCCATCTGCTGGCTCATTCATTGCTTCTTTAACAGCAGCTTCGTAAGCAAGACGCTTCTCAGGCTTTGGAGCAGCAACACG
>CAIWXY010000139.1 GCA_903916775.1 uncultured Actinomycetes bacterium | reverse complement strand
CTGGGTCCTGATATTCCAAATTTTCGAAAGATGAAGAGTGAGGGTTCGCCCGGTCTCAATCTTGTGCCTCACATTCGCACGATCCCTCATTACAACAAATTTTTTAAGTGGATTCCGGATAGTGCTGCAGAGTTGTTTCTCAAGGCTCCCGAAGGCATATCCGTCGTTGGAATCGATGAAGATACGGCAATATTCAGCGATGACCTATCAACCTGGACGGTCACTGGAGTAGGTAGCGCACATGTGCTCAACGGCGACCACTCCGGCAAGTACGGCCATGGCAGTTCGGTAGCAATAGCTGATCATTGAGCAGGGATGTTCATGAGCGCGCCAACTGGCATTCACCCACCGCTCAACTCTGCAACCTAACCTCTGCGTGGAGGTGGAGCCATGACAAAGATTTTGAATTCAGGCAGCAAGGTAGCTGAGACGATTCTGGCATTTTTCGGTGGAGGTGGTTATGCCACCAACGAAGAATTAGAGCTTGCTCGTCAGTTCCATTTGAAGCAATTTAACTAATTACTTTTAGGAGTTGGAAATAGCCCTCGCTGACGAAGCAAGGGCTATCCCATGGATATGCGACAGGCGAGATTCAGATCCAAGATCTGTGGATTAATATCACTTGTGCAGTGTTAACATTAGGAACCGTTCGTCATACGGAAAGAACCCCCTGGTTATCCAAGGGGTTCTTCTAATTAAGTCACAAGTGGGCCCTCTCGGGCTCGAACCGACGACCCACGGACTAAAAGATCGCTGTCTGGCTATCCAATATCGTCATACTAGGTCAATTTAAGCCTAAAAATCGTTTTACTTGGAGCTGCTTATTATTGCGGTGATAAGTTTCTATGGGATAGAGAGACCCGTCATGCAAATTATTACTCGGTGTGTGAAGAGAAAAGCGAAAGCACATTAGGGATATGTCCTTAATGTGCTTTCGTAGAAATTAAGTTTTTATTTAATTCATTTCTTAAATTTAAAATTCCTTAATTTTTCAATTATGACTGTTGATTTATTGACCATAAAGTCCAGATGTGGGTACGAACTGATCGAGGCTGCTTCAAAATTGTTGTAATTTGGAATGCGATATCCTCTGAGCGAAGGAAGCTTGCAAGAACTGGAGTTCCCGCTGTACGTCCTGCACCAATTGCAAACTCTGTTTCTGTTCCTGCTGGGCAAACGAGCGCAACACGCACTCCCTTTTCACGAAGTTCACGATCAAGGCCGCCAGCAAGCCCAACTTGTGCATGTTTAGTTCCCGCATAAATTGATTCATCGCCTCCGCCACGGAATCCAGCAACTGAAGAGACAATAACAATGTCTCCCGCTTTCTTTTCAATCATCGCTGGCAAACAAGCACGAATGATGTGAACTGTTCCTTCATAATTAGTACGCATCATGCGATTAACTTCATCATCGCTGTAATCCAAAATGGATCCATACATACCAATTCCAGCATTTGGAACTACTGCATCAATGGTGCCAAATTTGTCGAGTGCCGCCTTGGCTATTGATCGTGAAACCTCTGGATCAGAACAGTCACCAGCGACATATGTTGCATTAGCTCCGCCGAGAGATGCAACCATCTCTTTGAGGCGATCTTCATTTCGAGCATTGAGAACTACTTTGGCGCCTTGCTCCACTAGTTCTTTGGCAGTTGCCGCGCCCATTCCGGCTGTCGCTCCAGTGATTACAATTACTTGGTCTTTTAGGTCACGCAGTTGATAGGTCATGTCGGAAGTATGAATCAACCACACCAACCATGCAATATTTAGCAATAGAATTGTCGAAGTTTGGCAGGTTCAGAAGTTCACACCCTGGATTGTGACGCGTGGCTGACCTCCTAACAAAAGTGGGCCCTGTCGAGCTCGAACCGACGCCCGCGGATTAAAGATATGAGACTGCCTGTTTCTAGATGTTTCAGGTGGCCTCCCGGGGTTTTTCTCTGGTGTCAGCAAATAGTTAGCAAAGTTCTACTTCTTCATATACCCCACTGGGCAAACAGGAATCAGGCCATAAGCGATGCGTACGTGTGTTCCCATTTCACACCGGATATAACTCACTTTTTGCTTTGCCAGTGACTCCCCAGAAACAGCGACTGCAGCAGCTGGAGTGACGGTAAATTTCTGCACAGCAAGCACTGGAGCAGATCCGTTGAATATCTGAATTTGATAGCTTCCAGCCACTGACGCGGGCAAAGTGAATGAGACCGTGCTTTCAGTTTGCGTCCAACTTCCGACGGGCAGAAATGAACTATTAATTTCGATATTCGATATTTGCTCTATGAACGAGCCAGAAATAATCACGGGAACTGCAGTTCCAACACTTGCGGTCACTGGTAGTAGCCCTGAAATTGTTGAACGTTGAAGTGGGTCGGGAACAGGCGCTGTAACTGGCGTATTTATAGTCAAATAGAAGCTAGCCGAGCTATTGAAAATGTTATAGGAAGCGAGATTGTTGCTTGGGTCCAGCGTGTGACCTGCGAATGTAAGTACCTGAAGGCTTGGATCAACCCCAATGCGAGATTGAATATCTGCTTCAATTTGAGCAATTGTTTCACTCGGCTGACTATCTAACGCCAGAGTGCCATTGGCGGGAGTGTGTACGAAGACTGTCAATGCCATGGCTGCACTCACACCAAATAACGTGAAACTGACCCCCACTGCAACAACCGCCAGTAATCGTTTTGTATGGGATCTCATAGTTGGATGCTAGTGCTCTATCTCTTCCAGTATCAGCGAGTTACACTTCAAACATGGCTATGAAACCCTCTTATTTTGGTGCTGGACTCGCAGTGGCGGCGCTAACACTCACAGTTGCTGGACCGGCTTCTTTTGCATTTGCAGCAACTGGGGTAACCGCGTCGCCAACGGCAAAACCGATCGCAAAGGTAAAAGGTCCTGCAAAAGCTAAAGCAGTGGCCACTCCAGCAGCAACAGCATCTCCTACGCCAGTGGCTACCCCGTCAGCATCACCATCAACTACACCGACACCGACAACGACACCAGCAACACCAACAACGACACCGGGTGTGTACACAATTGGTAGCACGGGACCTGGCGGCGGAAAAGTGTTCTACGTTTCCCCGGCCGGATTTGCGTGTGGGGAAAATCTTGATCAGACGTGTCATTACCTTGAAGCAGCACCCCTTACTGGAGTCAATGCTTGGACTGACTTCGCCATCAACTGGGCACCTGCACCATACAGAATTGGATATCAGCCATCTTCAGCGATAGGTGGCGGTGCTCACAATATGCTTTTTTGGTCAATAGCGAACCAAACCGACTACGAGTTAACGATGTCTGCCGCACAGCAAATTGCCAACTATAGAGGGCCAAAAAATTTATCTGATTGGGTCATTCCGACAATTGCAGAACTTGAACTCTTGTATCAAAAGCAAAATTCAGTAGGCCCACTAAGCCCATCAAATTACTATTGGTCATCGACTTTTGATTTCAACAGTGGAACTGCCGAAGGGATGGATCCATCTTTTGGTGCAACACTCTCATTCTCAATGACAACCCCATTTAACGTTCGATTGATCAGAGAGTTTTAAGTACCAAGGGGTGGTTCGGCTCCCCATTATTATGATGAGTGGGCCCTGTCGGGCTCGAACCGACGACCCACGGATTAAATGCATGAGACCGCCTGTTTCTGAGTGATTCAGGCGGTCTCTGGGCGATCGGTTTTACGCTCAAAAGGGCGTTTTGGGTGTCTCGAGGTTCCACCCAATTCACATCTGCGCTATTAAATCGGCGGTTACGATGTAACGCTTTGGAGCATTGCCGAAGAAAATAAAGGGATAACAGGTGGAAATCGTCAATGTGGCCATCTTGGTTGGGACGATCACGGTTCGATCATTTGAACTGACGATCCGCTTTTCTACTACCTGATAAACGAATGAACCATCCTTAGTGATAATCGTGATTTTTTCACCAATTTTCACCCTACCTAAGTGCGAGAAAACTGTATCCCGATGGCCAGCTAACACCGTGTTATCAATCGCCCCTGGCATCACGCTCTGCTTATAGTGCCCGACACCTTTTGCCAAAGTGGCATCTGTTGTCCCTTGATAAATATTAATTGTCTTATCTAAGGAAGGGATCGAAATCGTTCCCAAATAAGCACCTTCAGCTGGAATCGAATTATCAGGAGCTAATTTCTCCACATAACCTAGAAGAGAATAGTTTATTGCTGGTAGGTATGAGCTGCCATCAACTCGATTCCCGCTCCACATTCGATAACCGGCATATCCAACTGTTGCTAACCCTCCCGCAAAGAGTGTTGCAGAGAGGGTGGCAGCAGCTAGATATCTACGATGTTTATGCGACACTAACTCTTCTTTGAGAGGCGATGCTTTCTCGTCTCGTACACAAGAGCTCCGAGCAGAATGAGGACTCCGCCGACTACCAAATAATTACCCCAGGGAGTAGATGTCTTTGGAAGAATTCCACCATTGATTGTCCCCATAGAAGTAGCAGATGTACTTGGTGCCACTGAAACGGTTGTTGGCGTTGTTGGAACGGCAGAACTGTTAATGCCAAGATCATAATTTGTGCGAGTGACCGAAATATCATGATTAGCCGTAATCACTACTCGACCACCAAGAGTAATTGGCCCAGACCAAACACCGCGATAGCCGGGGGTCGGAGCTTCTGAAAGATCATAAATTCCTGGTGCAAGGCTCAAGGCCCAACCAACGCCACTCGTTCCCGGCGCTGGGCTCAACGGAACTGCCTCACCATTGTGTCTCACAATAATGTCGAAATCTCGAGCGACAGAAGTTCCAGAATGATTATTAATCACTACTTTAATAATATGCAAAATTCCCATTGGCATAGGTGTGGGTACGGGTGTGCTTGCAACATATGTATATGAAATCGAGCTAAGCGTTGGTGCACAACCGTTGTAAATATCTATAGGAAAAACACCAGCACGATGCGGAGGCATAATTAAGGTGATGGTTGTTGGCGTTGTGATCCAAGATCCAACTGCTAAATCAATCCCGCCCACTGAGATGTTGGAAATTGGGCATGATTGAGCATTAAATACTCCAGTAATGGTCTCAGTGTTTCCTCCTGAGACAGGGCCAGTCGAATCTGAAGCTCCGTGTATGGAATCGGTCTGCGCCGGGGTGGCTGCTTCATTATTTGTAACCGCTTGCGTGGTTGTAGCAGTCGGTGTTGGAGTGGCTGTGGTCGTAGATGTTGGAGTAGGAGTAGGTGTTGGAGAAGGTGTCGATGTACAAAGGTTGTTCACTACTGAGGTGCCACCGAGAGTTACCGCTGCAGTCAGTGCAATGAGCTGACCGTTGACGGTGGTTGTTGCACCAGTACTGATTGAAGCCGAGGCAATCACATGTCCGACCATCGTCGAAGATGCTCCGAGCGTTGCAGAACTTCCAACCTGCCAATAGACATTACAGGCTTGCGCTCCGTTGATAAGAGAGATTGAACTGCTAGCAGCAGTCGTTAAAGTCGATGCAGCTCTAAAAATAAAGACAGCGTTGGGATCGTTCTGCGCATCGAGTGTGAGGGTTCCGGTGATTCCAAGAGTTCCGTTTGAGTATGCGCCTGGAGTGAGAGTTGTTCCGCCTAGCTCAACTCCGACGCCCGTCGATGTACGCACATCATTAAATGCACTTTGGGCATCACTCAACGCAGTGAGTGAAATGCCACCCAGAACTTCTGCGCCAGAGTGTGTGATAACTCCGGAGTGCGCGGTCGCACCGCCGATACCAATATCACCACCGGCTGTTCCTGAAATTGAGCTTGGGGTGGCGCTGGTAATTGCGCTACTTGCAAGTGCGCCATATGTAGAGCTCGTACCCATGTTAAGTCCCGCGATTGAGGCGGAAGAGTGTGAAGAGGTAGCAATGACCAACAATCCCGATGCAATAAGTAACGTACCAATTAACGGTGCAACGAGCATCCTCTGTGTGATCTTCATATTCTTGCCCCGCTTCAGTATTTAGTTATTCATGGAGCGCAAGTGCGCGATTTTGAGTATAGCCCTGTTAGATAAACGATGAGTGTTCCCGTAGAACAATAATGTGGGCCCTGTCGGGCTCGAACCGACGACCCACGGATTAAAAGTCCGTTGCTCTACCGACTGAGCTAAAGGCCCCACTACGCG
>CAIWXY010000138.1 GCA_903916775.1 uncultured Actinomycetes bacterium | reverse complement strand
GTTGAGCAAGCTCTTTCACGTGATGGTTTCTTGGATGTCCCGGATTCCAAACCTGCGCTTCGTACTTCCGCTAAGGCTCGGACACCAGGAAGCGGAACTATTGGATTGATTGAACGTAAGAGCGAGCAAGCCCACCTCTTGGTGGGTGTCGATGGAGTGGATCGCAATGATCCACGCCGCTTTGCGATGAGTGTTTTGGCTTCGGCTCTGGGTGGCGGAATGTCCTCCAGGTTATTCCAGGAGATTCGAGAGAAGCGTGGCCTTGCCTACAGCGTCTACGCCTACGGACAGCAATTTTCCGGTTCGGGCTCGCTCGCATTTTATGCCGGCTGCCAACCATCAAAGGCGCTGGAAGTTGTTCAAATAATTCGTGATGTCACCTTGGATGTTGCCCAGAACGGGCTCACCGATGAGGAGATTACTCGCGCTAAAGGCGCTGTCTGCGGATCGCTGGTGCTCAGTCAAGAAGATACTGGATCCCAGATGAGCCGGATCGGTAAGAGCGAGCTCGTATATGGCGAGATTATGAGTTTTGACGAGATTCTGGCATCTATTAATCGCGTGAGTTCTCAAGACATAAAAGAAATTGCTTCCGCAATACTGCCTGGTCGTTCTACGCTTGCACTTGTTGGACCATTTAAGAGCACAAGTAAATTCGAAAAGGTGATTGCATGAGTATCAAAGTTGTAGTTCTTGGTGCCAAAGGCCGCATGGGTGCCACGACTGTTGAAGCAATCAATTCGGCCTCGGATTTAGAGCTCGTTGCAACTGTAGATCTTGGTGATTCAATGGAGAGCCTTGTTGCCGCAGGCGCGCAGGTGGTTGTTGATTTCACTCACCCAGATGCAGTGATGAGCAATCTTGAATTTGCGATCAACCATGGAATGAGTGTTGTAGTCGGAACAACTGGATTTGATGATGAAAAACTCGATCAGGTGCGCGGATGGCTTGCTGCCAACCCACAGGTCGGTGCGCTGATTGCCCCAAACTTTGGACTAGGCGCAGTATTGATGATGCAATTTGCAGCCCAAGCTTCTAAATATTTTGAATCTGTCGAAATTGTTGAGCTTCATCATCCCAATAAGGCTGATGCTCCATCTGGTACAGCAGCTCGCACAGCACAGCTCATTACCGAAGCACGTGCATCCGTCCATAAGGAAGCAATGCCCGATGCAACAAGTACATCACTTCCCGGTGCTCGCGGTGCCAAAGTAGGAGATGTCCCAGTCCACTCAGTACGTCTACGTGGGCTTGTAGCTCACCAAGAAGTGATTTTGGGCGATACCGGTGAGACTCTCACAATCCGTCACGATTCGATCGATCGCACTGGGTTTATGCCAGGAGTCTTGCTCGGAGTGCGCAAGGTGGTCCAGACCCCAGGTCTTACTTTTGGCCTAGAACATTTCCTCAACCTCAAGTAGTTTTAACGCATATCCACTTATCGTCAAGGGAGTAAACATGAGCGAATCACGTATCACTATGTATGGAGCTGATTGGTGTGGAGATTGCCGCCGTTCTAAGCGCTATCTCGATGAGCACAATGTCGCTTATACCTATATCGATGTAGAGGCTGACCTCAGCGCAGCTGACAAAGTCGTCGAAATTAATGGGGGAGCTAAATCAATTCCAGTAATCGTCTTCGATGATGGAACACACCTAACAGAGCCTTCCGATATCGCACTTGAGACCAAGCTAGAGGAACTTTCGATTCTCTAAACTTTTTGTCAAATGCGGTACCTGTAAAAAATTGCTGACGTTGCCATTGCCCCGATAATAATTACGGGGAATGGCAACTTTGCTATTACAGCAATGAATGCGACTGTAAGTCCCGCTAAGCGGTGATCAATCACGATCTTGGTTTTATCGGTCAAGGTCTGCATAGCTATCAGGCCACTAAGAAGTACTACGGGGATGTAGTTAGTAATTCGTTCAACTCGTGGTTTTTCAAGCCAGCTCTCGGGAATGAGATGGCCGATAAATTTCAGTGAAAAAGCAGCGAAACTTGTGGCAATGACGACAATCCACGTTGAACTCAATTAATTCCACCCCGCAAACACTGCGATGATGACGGTGGTTAAAATCGGAACACCTACTGGCACAAAATGTGTAATTGATAGCGCCCAAGCAACAGCTACTAGCGCGGTGATTTTGGGGCGAAGTTCTTTAAGCCGTGGCCACAAAACAGCGACAAATATGGAAGGCGATGCAACATCTAACCCCCATGATGCTGCGCTACCGATCTCTTTGGCGCCGAGTGCTCCCAGTAGGGTGAAGAGATTCCAGAAGAAAAATACCCCAAAGCCGGTGTACCAAAATGCTGTACGTGCCTGCTCCACATTCTCTTGAGCAATAGCCATTCCGGTTGATTCATCGATTGTTACGTGAGCAGCAACGACACGTCGCCAGCCACGATTGTGAAGCAAGCCGGCCATTCGAATTCCATAGAGACCGTTTCGAGTTCCGAGAAAGGCTCCAGTCGCAATTGCGCTCCAGGGACTTCCGCCGCCTCCGATGATTGCTACCAGCGCAAACTGAGACGCCCCGGAGAATAGAAAGAGTGAAAGCACGCATGCCTGAAGAACCGAAAAATGGCTAGCAACCGCTACCGCCCCGAAGGCAGCACCCGCAGCCCCGACGGCTACGCCTACGGAGATCGAGTCGCGTTTGATTGACACGCCGATATTCTGCCGTAATCCCGAGATCTTGTGTGCCTAAAAGATAAGGTCACGACCATGACAACAGAGAACCACGCTGCGCAGGAGCACTTTCCAATCGTCTTTCGCGAAGATATGACGGTTGAGCTGGTGAAAGCTAGCGCGAGTGACTCAGATGTCATCTGGGCTGCACGTGTATCAACTGCCGGAGATAAGTCACTCGCTGATGTTGATAGCGATGCAACACGAGCTGAAGGTTTGATCAATTACCTCGCTCGCGAGCGTCACGGTTCACCATTCGAGCACACATCAATGACCTTCTTTGTATCAGCACCAATCTTTGTTTTCCGCGAATTCATGCGTCACAGAATTGCTTCATACAATGAAGAGAGCGGTCGCTATCGCGAACTTCGTCCTACATTTTATATTCCAAGCAAAGAGCGCAAGCTGATACAAATTGGCAAGGCTGGCGCGTATACATTTGTCGAGGGAACTCCCGAGCAGTATGAGCTCACAGTGAATGCGATCAAGGAAAGTTGTGAAGTCGCCTACGCCAACTACACGAAGATGCTTGATGCGGGTGTAGCTCGCGAAGTAGCTCGCGCAGTATTGCCCGTCACTCTTTATTCATCCATGTATGTGACGATGAATGCTCGAGCTTTGATGAACTTTCTCTCACTTCGTACGTCGCATGAGGGTTCGCATTTCCCAAGCTATCCACAGCGCGAAATCGAGATGGTTGCTGAGCAAATGGAAGCTCATTTTGCACAGTTAATGCCGATTACGTATGGGGCATTCCAGAAGTCTGGGCGTATTGCGCCTTGATTTGTCTGGCGCGAGTGAGTATTGCGCCTTGATTTGTCTGGCGCGTATAGGTATTGCGCCGTAGTTTTCTAGGAGTTGCCCAGTTGGCACGATAGAGTAGGACTATGTCCAGCTCGCATAGACCCACGACTCAGATCCAGCCTCCTTTTGGACGCCTCATCACCGCAATGGTGACCCCTTTCTCTAAGGATGGATCGATTGATTGGGATGGCGTAGCAAAGCTGGCCGAACATCTAGCGAATACCGGCCATGATGCAATTGCCGTTAACGGCACTACGGGTGAAGCCCCAACAACGAAGTCTTCCGAGAAGCTTGAGATCATTCGCGTCGTAAAAAGCACAGTGGGGGATCGAGTAAAAGTTCTCTCAGGTGCAGGCGATAACGAAACTTCATACACGGTCGAGCAATCTAAGCGCTGCGCTGAAGCCGGTGCTGATGGCTTACTTATTGTTACCCCTTATTACAACAAGCCACCACAAGCCGGAATCGAAGCTCACTTTCGTGCGGTAGCAGATGCGACAGATCTTCCCATCATGATGTACGACATTCCTGGGCGAACTGGTGTCGCGATCGAAGAGGACACAATCTGTCGTCTAGCTGAAGTCAAAAATATTGTCGCCCTTAAGGATGCAAAAGGTAATCCTGGTTCTACTTCATGGGTTATTAAGCGCACTGGCTTGCCAGTGTATTCAGGCGATGACATTCTCAACCTTCCATTACTTTCAGTTGGCGCAGTTGGATTTGTTTCAGTCTGCGGCCACGTAGTCGGTAACGATTTGCGCGAGATGCTCGATGCCTGGTTTGCGGGCGATGCTGTACGCGCGCTTGAAATACATCAAAAATTATTACCGGTATTCACCGGAACCTTCCGCACCCAAGGTGCGATATTGACTAAGGCCGCACTCACGATGATGGGCCTACCTGGTGGATTTACTCGTTTGCCACTTGTCGATGCCACCGAAGCGCAGATTGCGCAATTGCGGGAGGACCTTCAACAAGGCGGAGTAACACTTAACTAATGAATCATCCTCACCCAGATTTACCATATCCACCAAAGCTCGCTCCTAAAACCATGCGCGTAGTTGCGCTTGGAGGATTGGGCGAAATCGGTCGTAACATGACCGTCTTTGAGTACGACGGAAAACTATTGATCGTCGATTGCGGCGTACTTTTCCCCGAAGAGAACCAACCAGGCATAGATTTAATCCTTCCTGATTTCTCATATATTCGTGAGCGACTCCATGATGTTGTTGGGTTGGCACTTACCCACGGTCACGAAGACCACATTGGTGCGGTCCCATATCTCCTCAAAGAGCGTGCAGATATTCCTGTTATTGGCTCAAAACTCACTTTGGCATTTACTGAAGCAAAGCTCAAGGAGCGTCGAATTACAGCTCCACTCGTTGAAGTAAAAGCGGGGATGAAGCAGAAGTTCGGTCCATTTGAACTCGAATTTATTGCAGTTAATCACTCCATTCCAGATGCGCTAGCGATAGCTATTCGCACCGATGCTGGTTTGATTCTTGCTACCGGTGATTTCAAGATGGATCAACTTCCGCTCGATGGTCGCGTAACCGATCTTCGTGCATTTGCTCGCTTGGGTGAAGAAGGTGTTGACCTCTTTATGACTGATTCAACGAATGCAGATGTTCCAGGATTTACTACATCTGAGCGCGACATCATCCCTGCGCTGGATCGAACTTTCCGTGCTACTTCGCGCCGCGTGATCGTTGCATCATTTGCTTCTCACGTACACCGCATTCAACAAATTCTTAATATCGCAATCGCCCATGATCGCAAGGTTGCTTTTGTTGGTCGTAGCATGGTTCGCAATATGGAGCTGGCCGAGGATCTTGGCTATCTCGATGTACCCGAAGGTTTGATCGTTGATGCCAAGAATATTGATAACTATGGCGACAAGATTGTTTTGATCTGCACCGGTTCCCAAGGTGAGCCACTAGCCGCGCTTTCACGTATGGCTAATGGCGACCACCAAATCAGAGTCGGCAAGGGTGACACAGTTATCTTGGCCTCATCACTGATTCCCGGCAATGAGAACTCGGTCTATCGCGTGATCAACGAACTCACTCGTTTCGGCGCAGAGGTCATTCATAAGGGCAATGCGCTCGTTCACGTCTCTGGCCACGCAGCAGCAGGAGAACTTCTGTACTGCTACAACATCGTGAAGCCAAAGAATGTGATGCCAATCCATGGTGAGTGGCGCCATATGCGTGCCAATGCTGAGCTTGCGATGAAGACCGGTCTGGCTCGCACCAATACGATAGTTGTCGATAATGGCATCGCGGTCGATGTGCATGATGGATACGCAGATGTCGCTGGCGCAGTTCCAGTGGGATTTGTCTATGTCGATGGCCATAGCATCGGTGAGATCACCGAAGATTCATTGAAGGATCGCAGAATTCTTGGTGAAGAAGGATTTATCT